>NZ_JACJER010000370.1:0-255 GCF_014164185.1 Shewanella sp. SG44-6
AAAGAAGCTTATACTCTGGAAGACACTGTCACTTCATGTTGTGACACTAAACCTTCCTCCTTTGCCAGTACCTGTTGCGAAACTAAATCGACAGCAGTTGCGAACTCATGTTGCGATACTAAACCCACATCAGTTGCGAACTCATGTTGCGATACTAAACCAGTAACGACTACTGATATAGCACCAAAAAGTAAGCCTCAGAGCCGTTGGATAAGAGTTTGGCACTCTACTTGGAAGGACTTCAAACAAGTACTA
>NZ_JACJER010000371.1:0-253 GCF_014164185.1 Shewanella sp. SG44-6
ACGTTAATGTTGGTGGTGTTGACGCCATCTGAGGCGCCGACGACTAAATTGTGCACGTTCGCCAGGGCTTCAAAGTCATTGGCGACGGCGGCGACGCCCGCTGGGGTCAAGCTGATGACACCGGTCACGGGGTCAATCTCAAACCAAGCGTCGTCATTGCCGCTGACGATGCTGTAGGTCACTGGTGTGCCTTCCGGATCGATGGCATTGACGGTGCCAATCACAGTGCTGTCGCTGCTGTTTTCAAAATACG
>NZ_JACJER010000372.1:0-251 GCF_014164185.1 Shewanella sp. SG44-6
TTTGCAATACGCATCTGAAGCTTTAATACAGGCGGTTCAACGGATTTCCAGTCTATTGACTGCCATTGAGCGCTGTCAGGAGAGGCACTAATTTCTGTTGAAATCATCATTTGCGTTTCTCCTTGAATAAAGTTCTTCAAATTATCTTGCAACGGGAGACCAGTCGGAAGTGGGCTCACTTTCGTGACCAGACACAAGTCTGTATCTGCATCGTTACAATGCAGCCTTTGCTTTTTCCAACCTCCTATACC
>NZ_JACJER010000373.1:0-245 GCF_014164185.1 Shewanella sp. SG44-6
ACCATACAACCCAAATGAGTTTCACACCCTTGAATTAACAAGAGAAGAGCTCTGGGTCGTATCATGACCAGCTGGTTTTTACTTGTCTCACCTCCGGGTAGGAAGTGGACTCGCCTTAGTTTTTTTAGAATATTCAAGACACTTAAACAGTGTATTGAGAACTCAAGTGTTAATGCTTTCGCATTAACGTTTTTCGCACTAACGTAATCACACAAACGACAACGAATCATCATTTATGCGCCTTT
>NZ_JACJER010000374.1:0-243 GCF_014164185.1 Shewanella sp. SG44-6
GCTTTCCGGAAGCGGCTAACGATGAGTTCGTTAACGCCAGTAAAAAATTCTCCGTTAATATTGATGAAATTCGTGCTATTTCTCGTCGCGAAAGTGCCTTTTATCTCTATGCAACCTCAGGTGTAGGAGCCAGAGGTTTAATGCAGTTAATGCCAGCTACGGCCAAACAAACGGCTAAAAGAAATAAAATCCCTTTTAATAACGTAAAAGACCTATACGACCCGAAAGTGAACATTATGCTGG
>NZ_JACJER010000375.1:0-242 GCF_014164185.1 Shewanella sp. SG44-6
GGTGCATTAACTGATGAATACTTAAAGGCTCGTCATGAGTTGAATAGTCAATATTTCAGTCAAGCCAAAACTATTGATGTTGATAAGCTTCCTGCTTCACTTAAACTCAGTTACGACATGTTTATCTACGATCGAAATATGGAGCTTATTGGCGAAACTTATCCTGAATATTTCTTACCAATTAACCAGTTTTATAGCACAGTATTTACTATGGTTCAGTTAGGAAGTGGTGAAAGTGCTCA
>NZ_JACJER010000376.1:0-240 GCF_014164185.1 Shewanella sp. SG44-6
TAACCTAGCTCTTCGTAGCTTGATTGCCCGCGCAAAGAAAGATCAAGTTCCGGCACACGTTATTGAACGTGCCATTGAAAAAGCTCGTGGCGGTGGTGGTGAAGATTATGATACCGCCCGCTATGAAGGTTTTGGACCTGGCGGTTGTATGGTGATTGTTGATTGCTTAACAGACAACGGTAACCGTACTTTTACTCAGGTTCGCCAAGCATTTGTTAAAAATGATGCCAAGTTAGGTAG
>NZ_JACJER010000377.1:0-237 GCF_014164185.1 Shewanella sp. SG44-6
ACACTGTTTAAGTGTCTTGAATATTCTAAAAAACTAAGGCGAGTCCACTTCCTACCCGGAGGTGAGACAAGTAAAAACCAGCTGGTCATGATATGACCCAGAGTTCACGTAAGTGAAACTCATTTGGGTTGTATGGTTAAGTGACCAAGCGTATACGGTGGATGCCTTGGCAGTCAGAGGCGATGAAGGACGTAATAACTTGCGAAAAGCGTTGGCGAGCTAGTAATAAGCATTTGA
>NZ_JACJER010000378.1:0-235 GCF_014164185.1 Shewanella sp. SG44-6
CTATCCCTCCGCCATATTAAAGACGAAAGGCTCATCAGAAATGATGAGCCTTTTTTCGTTTAGGTGATAGATAGGAAATTGAACCTAGGGTTCCTATTTATAAAAGATCGCTATCCCTCCGCCATATTAAAGACGAAAGGCTCATCAGAAATGATGAGCCTTTTTTCGTTTAGGTGATAGATAGGAAATTGAACCTAGGGTTCCTATTTATAAAAGATCGCTATCCCTCCGCCAT
>NZ_JACJER010000379.1:0-233 GCF_014164185.1 Shewanella sp. SG44-6
GTGCTGTCGCTGCTGTTTTCAAAATACGTAAAGTTGTAGCTGGTTTCGCCCACGGGTGGGGTGAACTCAGGCGTTTCATTGACATCAAGCTCAGTGAGGGTGACGTTAATGTTGGTGGTGTTGACACCATCTGAGGCGCCAACGACTAAATTGTGCACGTTCGCCAGGGCTTCAAAGTCATTGGCGACGGCGGCCACGCCCGCTGGGGTCAAGCTGATGACACCGGTCACGGG
>NZ_JACJER010000037.1:0-37867 GCF_014164185.1 Shewanella sp. SG44-6
TGAACAAAGCACATAATAAAAAAGAGTGGTAAATAGGACACTATAAATAGAGAGAAACGCGCACCAAACTGTAGTTTATTCTTTCTCATGCCTCTCTCCCTTATCAAGCTTTTTGACTCTAAAACTATATCATTAAGTTAAATGTTATGAATATTTAAACTTAACATGCAGTCGTACTGTATAAAATAACAGTATATCAGGTCGCTCAGTAAAACATGACTTAATTGTAATTAAAGAATTTAAAAAATTATTATTAAATATCAATATAATAGATTTTTATTTCATGTCTGCAATGAATTTTATTTTTCTTTAAGCTCAGCTTTTTCTATTTTGAAAGACTTTGAAGCATCTGATTCGATGCAAAAAGCACTGAAGGTGCCATTGGCATTAATTTTTTGCAACACAACTCTACGTTTGGCACCAGGGGTTGAACCACCATGGTAGATGATGTCTACAGTTTCATTTGAGAGGAATTTATTCAATAAGCTTGCTTTGTCTGGGTGTTCGGCAGTGAGGCTATTAACAGCATCGTACAATGCAATAACGTCTGCCAGTTTCTTTTTGGATAATGCTTGATACTGCGAATCAGTGATCTCAAGACGGATTATTTTATCGCTCATTTATTTTCATTCCTTGAATATGCGTTATTTAATTGATCTGACTACCACAGTGTTTGCATTTTATTGCTGCTAGCAGTATGTCTTCTGCACAGTATGGGCATTGCTTTATTGGCTTAGTTTGCTCGGTAGGTATTTGTGGTTCGTTGTCCTTTGGTGCCTGAAGTGCATTATCCTTAGTTGCATTCTGACCATAATTTTTTGCCGTTTTCGGTGCTAGTGAAGTGGTCGATGTTGGAGTTGGTGTAACATTCTGGTCTTGTTGGTTAACTGATACTGTTTTTATAGGGTCAACACTTTTGATGGCCCACACCAAGGCTGCTACCCAGCCAATTAAGGTCCAGCCTAAAAATAGATTTAAGGCAAATATAGAGTAAAAGTCAGGTTGCTTTTGAATATAGGCTTCGTACATTGGATAAAAATATAGAACAATTGAAAAAAGAAAAAACAACATTGTGAATAATGACGATGATTGACTTAAGACAGCACTAATGACTGTTAAAAGAATGAGTACTACCAGTCTTACTATAAACATGGTTAAGCCCTTGTCTTAATGTGTTTAATTATTATTAGTGCATTATCCCACCAGATATAATCTGTGAGTTACCGGATTGATCCGTAAAAAGTCTAAACAATTTGTGCTGACCTTTTTTAAGTGTTGTTTCAATATAATTAACGCTGTTATTGCCACATAAAGCTACACCTGACACTTTTGACCCTATATACATTTCACCGGGCTTAACGTTTACCGTTATTTTTTCACCTCTATCAAATATTGCCGCTAATTCTGAATTGATATATGCATCTATATAGCAACCTGAACCTATAAAACCACTATCGCGAATAATAGTAACAGTGGCCGTTGCGTTCCTGTCACTAACAATGAAGATGCGCTCTTGCGGAACTAGTGTAGCTTTATCATATGGGACTGCTGATGTGGCACAACCACTCAGCAAGAGTGATATAAATGACAGAGTAATGATTCTTAACATAATAAACCTTTATATTCAGTGAAAATCAATTATTCCAAACGTTTAGTACTGACCACCAAAAAACCCACCCTATAATATTAATGTCTTGCATCTTTTCTGGTTGGATAAACTCGTCTGGAAACTCATCATTGTTATAGCTTTTAATGCGTACACCACCACCAGGTAGGCGATAGAGCATTTTAACTCGCAGCATTCCATCATGATCGACAGCGTACATCTCACCATCAATAATAGTCTTTTTACTCGTATCAATGCCAACAGTAGTTCCATGGCGAAGTACTGGAAGCATGCTATTTCCAGCAACTGTGACGCACGCCGCATTTTGCGGATCAACGTGACTCTTTTTCAGCGTAGATTTAGCAAAGCGTAATTTGTAGCCATGGTTATCTTGTACAAATGTAGAGCCATCACCTGCAGCTAATTCAACTTCCCTAAAAAAAGGCAGTGCCACTTCATCATCCCTTAATGGTGTATCGCTATCCCATAGCTCAAAACCTGCATGCCACTCTGCATTAGGTTCATTTGGTGCACTTGTTACGTCTTCACCATTAAGCAACCACTCAGGAGTGCACTTTAATATTTCTGTTAAGGCAATAAGGTTTGCACCCTTAGGCGAAGTTCCGTTTTTACCATCAGTTTCCCAGTTACTAACTGATACGCGGTTAATACCTATGTAATCAGCAATCGCACCTTGAGATAACCCAAGTTCTTTTCGGCGCTCAGAAATGCGCTTTCCCATTGTTTTCTTCATTTCTTTAGCTTCCACAAATTGCACGTAGGAAAGACTACATAAAAAGATCTAACTTGTAATCGTAGTTTTAGTTTACATAAGTAGGAAAACCTACTAACATCTTCTGTAGTTTTTATCGAATTCATTCTAGGGGTCTTTATGAAAAAGTCAGATGTCATCAAATTCTTTGGTGGCACAGCGGCTACAGCAGCTGCTCTTAAAATTAAAAGCCAATCTGTTTCAGGTTGGGGCGAGGAAGTGCCTGAGTTGCGAGCGTTTCAAATTGAGCGACTAACAAATAGTGAGCTAACGGTTCATCCAACCAAAGCAATTGAATCAGCTCCCTCTCACAAAATTGACGTTTCTAGTCGTTGTTAAGAAGGATATACACACTGATGACAACTCGCACATTAAAGCGCAAAACCCTTTCATGTACTGATCCTCTCTATGCGGCCCATGCGCTGGGTCATGAGTTCGGTGTTGATAAGTTAGCTAACACGCTGTTTCAACAACCTGGAGTGATGTACAACAAATTAAACCCAGAGAACGACAGTAATCATTTGTACTTGCGAGATGCTGTTCACCTTACCGATATTGCTAATGACGACCGGATATTAAGTGCATGGTGTAGTCAGCGTGGTGGGGTATTTGTAAAGCTACCAGAGGCCGTTAATTGCGATGAAGAGTTAAGCGATCAGCTGCTTAAAATTAGTGAGCAAATGGGCATGGCGTTAGCTGAGATTAGAGCATCACGGGCTGATGGCGTGATTACTCATGATGAATTTGAATCTATTGGGCGTGAGTTAACCAATACCGTTCGAGAGGTGTTGTCACTAAAGGCAGTCGTAAGCAGCCAAGTGCGTGAATTGCCAACATCTAACCAAGCGACTACCGCAAAGCTCAATACCGTGAAATTCAACCCCGCCATTAATTCAGCTGTTTCAGTCAAGGTGACCGCATGAGTGATGCTGCCGATGATGCCGCTAAAGAAGCCGATCTTCATTTTGCTGCGGCATTACAAGTGCGTAAGCCTGTATTGGCATTTAATGGGTTTTGTCATTACTGCATTGAGCCTGTTGGGCCTAATAGTCATTTTTGTGATGCCGATTGCCGTCATGACCATGAACGATTAGTGATAAACGGGAAACTGCGATGACCAACTCAAATCACTTAACTGATAAGTATTCAACCGCAAGTTGGCTATTCGATCTTATTGGCGGGTGTGCTGGGCTGTTGATAGTCGGATTGGTGACTTCAATTGGTTTAGCATTTTATTTGAGCAAGGCATTCAGTTTTAGCAAGGAGAGTGATGATGAGTAAGGTAACTGGAGTTGATTGGCAGTTTGATCAATCTGAAATCCACACTGAATCACCAGAAGAAAAAGAAGCATTTGACCGTATATCGCGTGAGCAGCAAATAGATGCTATAGCCGCAGTGGTGAGAACGAGCCCCACAACCAGTTCAACTGGTATTGCTGTTCTGTTGGTTAAGGCGGGATGTTCAATCGATTTAGTAAATATACAAAAATAAGAAAGCCCACTAGAGCTGTGGAGGCCGTGGGCTTAATACCGTAGAGGTTTAATGATGTTACAAAGAACAGCTGATTGCGTCAATAGCGATGTGAATAGCAATGTAGTGCCGTTTAGGACTGTTGCTGGCAGTAATAATGAGTGTGAGCGGGGTGTCGTTGTGAAAGCAGACTTGGATGATGGTTATTTACGACTGTCTAACACGCTGGTGGACAAGCTCTGCATGACAAAATTGAGCGATAGAGAAAGCCGTGTATTGCTATCAGTGATACGCAGAACCTATGGCTTTGGTAAAGCGCTTGATTGGATTTCGTATAGCCAAATTGAAGAGATGACAGGCATTGATGCAAACAATATTTCTCGTATTGCTGGCGGCCTTTTAAAGCGTAATATTTTAATTAAAGAGGGCAAAAAGTTAGGCATTAATAACATTGTGTCAGAGTGGGAAGGTAAACCTGAACTCACTAAAAAGCCTAAACTTGCTAACATATCCGACCTATCTAAACAGACAGTAAAACCTGTCAATTTGAACAATGGCACTGTCAGTTTAGACAGTAAAACCTGTCAATCTAGACCCCCACAAAAGAAAGACAATACTACAAAAGAAAGACAAAAAGATATTTGTGCTAAATCGTCGTTTAATGACTTTTTTAAAGCATACCCCATTCACCGCAAGGGTGGATCTGATTCAGCCGCTTGGACTGCATGGAAATCTGAAAAACTAACTGATCAAGATTGTAAAACCGCCATTGAGTGGTTAGCCCAAGCAGCACAGCGGGACCCAAGCTGGGGCGTTAATGCTTCAGGTCAATTCGTACTCGGTGTTACTAAGTTTATTAGAACTAAAACATGGCTGACGCCACTTCCTCAAGTTGTTAATCGACAAGCTAACCCTTTGCACACTCCTGCACATAGTGTTGATCACAATCCATACGCTGACTTTGCTAACGATTTTAATACGGAGCTATGAACATGAATTCGATGCCTTCAGTGTCAACTGAGTTACACCGTTTATTAAAAAAAATGGGCTGCCCAGAAAATGTTAAACCGTTTGATCGCGAGCTTATTGCTGCTGAGAAACGACAGTCTGAGATTGCTTCTGCTGCTGCTCACCAGCAACGTGTCATTGAAAAGTTGATGGGTTCGAGTGGGTTGAATACTCACTTTTTAGAATGCTCGTTTGATAATTATGTGATTGAAAATGATGAACAGCGCCGAGTCGTTGATATCGCCAAGCGTTATGTTGATAAGTTTGATGAGTTATTGGCAACCGGAAAAGGCTTTTTGTTTTTGGGTACGCCAGGCACGGGCAAAAATCATTTAGCCAGCGCGATGGCCAATGCGCTAATGCGCAAACGTTACTCTGTTGTGTTGATCAGCGTTATGGATTTGTTTGCCCGGTTGCGTATGTCTTACAGCGATAAATCGTTAACCGAGGAAAAGCTGATTGCTGAATTTATGAAACCCCAGCTACTGGTAATTGATGAGCTTGGCTTACAACGTGGTAGCGCCGATGAAGTGCTTTGGTTAACGCGGATTATCGATAAACGCTTATACGGTCGTAGACCAACAGGGTTTATTACCAACCTAAACCAAAAGGCGTTGCACGAGCTACTCGGTGAACGTGGTTACCAACGTGTTCAAGATGCGGTGAGTGTTGCAGTGCCATTTAACTGGCCTAGTTACAGGGGGCGTAAAAAGAATGGCGCTTAAACAACTTAGCGAAAATTCCCCTGATTTTTACAGTGGGATTAAAGAAGTTAAATCGCCTACACAAAAAAAAGAACCGCATAGGTTAGAGCGAAAGGATTACCCGTTGTTTTGGAGTGGTGAGAAAAATGCCGAAGGCAAAACAGATATTGTTTGGATATTAAAGAAAATGCGGGTTATCCCCGCATCGATGAAGCATCAAGTTTCAGAAAAGTATGAGTCATTATTTTTAAGCGACAAAGTGAATGGTAGAAAATTAGCCAACACGTATTTACATGATATGGCCAATAAGTTCAGGGGTGTTTAGTTTATGAAAATAGGTATAGACCCTGATTTGACGAAAAGTGGTGTGGCCTTAGTCGTTAATGGAAAAATTGAATTTCTTAAGAGTCTTGGTTTTGGTGAATTGATTGCTTATGTGGTGGGTTTAGATAATCAGCAAGGCTTGGTGACGGTACTACTTGAGGATGTGGATAACAAAAAGCCTGTTTTCCCTAAGCGGCTCAAGCAGGCTAATAAGGGACAAAGCCCATTGTTGCAGTTTGTTGGCCACGCACCCAGCCAAAGCGGGTCCGCGGCGAAAGTGAATATGAGCATTGCAGAAGACCTGGGCAAAGTGAAAGCCACTGCTAGATTAATAAAAGAACTGCTAGAAGATAATGGTGTAACGGTAAAGCTGGTTAAACCACTGCGTGGGCCTATAAAAGCAGCCAAAAAGAATAGTGCTTATTTTAATAAGATAACAGGTTGGGCTGGGCGCAGTAATGAAGATACCCGTGATGCAGCATTGATTGCATTGTTCGGCTAGTTATCTGTTATTTCAACGCTAAAGCTTGTGCTTAATAAGGATTTTTAGATGGTATCAATTGAGCGATTATTTTGTTTGATTTCACCTAAGTCGCTCGATATCGCGGCCGTTATGGGTGGGTTTGGTGTGTTTAGTAAAGATGACGCAATAGGGGTTATTGCTATGATCCAAGGTAAATTTCCGATTGGTGCCAGAGTATTAGAAACCAGAGTGAATGATGATATCGATATGAAAAACACTCTGATTTCAGCATTGTCGGCAAGGTTTGTTACTGAAAACTTAAAGCCAAAAGCGGCGAATGCCTTGGCGTTGATGGTTATTGCCGAAGTATGTAATTCAAGAACCTGCAAAGCGTGTAATGGCACTGGGTACCGATTACCTCGTCGTTATGATGCATACAGTGGTTGCCCTAATTGTGCTGGCACCGGTGTGAGATTAAACACGACAAATAATTTAGCCGGTACGTTTTCGTCAATGGTGAATGTTTTGGTTACCCAGGAGCAATTTAGCAAAGTGTTTTATGATCTATATATGGATGCTGTTGATGATTTGTATAACCAAGTGAATGCAGCTGAGCGCTATGGGTACCAAATACTGAACATTATTAAAAATGAGCATTTTGGAGTCGCTAGTAATGATTAATACTGTTAAGGACCTTGTTGTTCGACTTAACGTAGAGGCTGAGCAGCTTGAGTCTATTGGCTGTCATGAGGCTGCTTGTGGGGTTCATTCATCGATTAGAGTTATTCAGGATGAGCTTGATGATCATAGCGCTATTGGCAATGCCGATAGTCATAGAATTGAACCGTTAGAGCGATTAAATACTAGATTAACAAACGCTCTTGCTCGTCAGTCAACAGCCATGCAACGGTTTAATCATTACTGCAAAGAGGGTGTTTTATCTACATCACAATTTCACCAACTGGTGCAAAGTAATAAAGCCATTAAAACAAAAATAAGGCTTTTACCACGTTGCCCGGTATGTAATGGGGCGGGTAATACTAAGCCGCTGTTTTATGTTTATGAATGTGACTCTTGCGGCGGTACCGGTATTAATTTAGCCAATACCACAGAGCTAGTACACTTACAGCAAGCCATTATTAGTGGGGAGTTCGATTTAATTGAAAAGCTAGTTGCTGCGCTGTTTAAATGTGGATTAGCCGATGCAGATAGAGCAGCTCTATCCGTTGCAAACTTTTACGACAATAGTGCCAATAACCTAAGGTTAGATTGATGACAGTTGCCACGATCCAATTTACCGACTCAGCAATAAAGCGGGCGCTGTCTGATAAGTCTGTCACTGAATTAAGGGACCCACGCTTTCCGCTTAGGCTTCGTTTATCTCGTTTGCATAATCGAGGCAGCTGGCACTTAGTGACGTATAAAGATGGAAAGGACAGGTGGGAGAAGGTTGCGAGCTGGCCGCTTGTTGGTGCTAAAGTGATACTGGATGGATTGCCATCAATGAGTGTTCAGCATAGACAGGAAAATAATATAAAAGTAAATAACTGGCTCAGTTGTAGCGGTTTGTTGCAGTGGTATTTAACTCGATCGCAATCTGATACCAGCTTGTCTATTAAGCGAAAGCGTAATATAAAATGCGCTATTAGTAAGCATTTATTACCTGTGCTTGGCGATGTGCTGTTAAGTGAGTTAAACCACCATAAAGTTGATGAGCTATTAATCTGGCCACTGCAGTCGCGATACGCCATCGGTAGCGTTCGTCAGTACTACGCAATTTTACGTAAGGCATTTAAGCAGGCGACGGTACTTAAGCTGATAAGTGATGATCCATTATCATCATTGAGTTTTACTGATTTTATCTCAACCCCTATAGCAACTAAACCACCTAAGTTACAGGCCACTGATTTATTGCCGCTGCTGACGAACATTGGCAATGCTAAAGACGACGCTGCAGTGCTGATATTTATCATGTTGGCCTATGGCACTCGTATTGGTGAAACTAGGTTATTAAAGTGGGCGTATTACGATGAGGCAAATACCAAACTGGTTATTCCAGCAGATATTACTAAGACTCAAGCCCAGTTAACTATCCCTATTACTCCTTTGATGGCTACTGTATTGAATTGGCATAAGCGTAATCAATTAGCTGATGGGTATCGCGGTGTGTATTTGTTTCCCCATAAATATCGTGCCGGCGGGTTGGATGAACGTTCAGCTAATAGCATGGTAAAACAAGTTAGTAATGGTGAATGGACTGCGCATGATTTGCGTAAGCTTGCCAGGTCGTGTTGGGCTGACTTAGGCATTGACTATATGGTAGCAGAGCAGATGTTAAACCACTCTATGACCAAGTTAGACCAAGCCTATATTCACACTTACTTAGCCGACCAGAAGAGGGCTGCTATTGAGTTGTGGCATAGTCATTTAATGGAAGTATTTAATCCTTTCATTTGTCGATTAAACCAAGACAATACCAAGACAGGAAACAATTTACAAACAGTCTAAACTCAATCTGGGCAGTAGTTACAGGTGAGTTTATGCATCTTCACAAAGGGAAGATATTTAATGAGTAAATCACTCAAATTAAAGATAAGTGATGATGAAAAAATTGCTTTAAAAAAGCTAGGCGACTCGTTAGCAATGGCAGAATGCTTTGATTACAGTTCACTTAAATATTATTGCCCTTGGTGTGGGCTTAAGCTTACTGGCGGCGAAAATGGTTGCCACCATGAAGATGAGAATAGGGCGTGGGGGCTGCATGAATGTGAATATGAGGTTGGTGCTGTTTCATCGTTCGGAAGTCATTCGCAACCAATATCGAGCGCCCAAGTATTGGAGTTGAATATTCTGAAAGGTGAGCAGTGGCTTAAAGATTTGCCTAAGTTACGGAAGACTAAAAAGCAAGAACTAGCCGATTTACAAGCGGCGCTGATCAAAATGAATAGCAGCAATGCTTCCATAAGTTCAATAATTTAAATACTGAGGTGAGTGTGAAGTTAGTTAATGAAATGACTCACGATGAAATAGCTGATTTTGTTGCCCTAAGATTAAGGAAAATGAATTACCCACTTTCATTTTCCAATATCACTTCCGCTAATGTTGGTGAGCAACCTGATGTTCTTGGGGTGTCTCTTTGTGGTGAGAGTTTACTTGCTGAAGTAAAGGTATCTAGAAGCGATTTTTTGGCAGATAAAAAGAAACCTTGGCGTCAACCTGGTTCCGGTATGGGGGATTTTAGAGTGTATGTAACCCCAAAGGGTTTGCTTAAGCCAAGTGAGATTCCCTATGGCTGGATGCTTTGGGAGATCCACGGTAAAAATAAGCCGGTAATAAAAATAATAAAAGGCAAAAAAATGACGAGGGAGTCAAACCCCAACGTTCCATGGACAATATTACTTCCAGAGTATTTGAATTGTGATTTAGCTGAATATCTTCACTTTCGCCAAGACGTAATAACTAAGCATTGCAGAAGCGAGTTGATAATAACCGTTGAGATTATGCGTAGGGCTCTCGAAAAAGGCATTGAGCTAAATCATTTCGCAAACAAATATCAGCATGCATAGGTGATTTATGACAGTAGGTAACTTTGCGATTGCGCCAAAGGGCGGCATGTGTGTTAAGTGCGTTCACCGAGAGCGTAGATGTGGTCATTTGCCATTTCACAAGATGAAAGTCATTGAGCACTGCAAGGTGTCTAACTTCAAGATTGTTAAGTGTGATGACTATAAGCAATCTCAATAGTGGAGAGAATATGAGTAAGGTAGCTTGTTTTCGTGGTTATGGCCGATCTGGGCCTCAACATGTAGTGCTTTCTAAAATATTGCATTTTGAGGAGTACTCATCTAATAGAGATTCTGGAACAAATATTTATTTTAGTGATGGCAGTGAATTGCTTGTTGGTGAGCATCCAAGTGCTGTAGCAAAGGCTATTGAAGGTGATACAGAACGCAAGGGTGATTAACCTCCACCACCAACGCCGCCTCCGCCTCGCTATAAAAGATGGCCGTATTAATTAAGGGATATTTTAATGAACAATTACTTTTTGTTTGGTGATATAGAAACAGGTGGTTTGAATGGACGGTTAGCCAATGGTCAGCTAGGGATGGAGTATTACCCTATTTTTGAGCTAGCCATTGTAGTTACCGATAAAGACCTTAATCAGGTAGGTAGTGCGCTTAGGGTTGTTGTCCATCAAAGTGATGACATTATCAACCACTCCAGTCAGTGGGCTATTGATGCGCATACCAAAAGCGGCTTGCTTGATGAGGTTAGATCAGGTGTTTATTCATTAGTAGAGTGTGAGCAGCAGATATTAGATCACTTAAAAGCTATGGGTATTGCGCCTTATAACCGAGAAACCAAAGAGGGCGTTATTTTCGCTGGTAACTCAATCATGTTTGACCGGTCGTACATCTTATGCCAAATGCCACGCTTACATGAATTCTTGCATTATCGCCAGCTGGACATTTCTGCTATCGCATTAGCGGCAAGAGCATGGGCGCCTGAACTGGAGAAGAAAGCGGTAGGCATGAAGCAGTACAAGCATGAAGCGCTGGCTGATATTCGAGAATCGATTGCAGAGCTTAAGTGTTACAAGGATGCGTTGTTTGGTGGCAAAGGGTAAATGATAGCGACATACATAGCAGGCCCAATTAGTGGCAATATCGATAGCAACAAGCAGGCGTTCTTTAGTGCTGCAGAGCAATTGCAATCAAGTGATCGTGTGGTGTTGCATTCAGCCAGTTTACCAGTTGGATTAACTGAACCTCAGTACATGGATATATGCTATGCCATGATCCGCGCCTGCAATGAGATGGTAATGTTACCAGGTTGGCGCAAGTCAGTCGGC
Organism: Shewanella sp. SG44-6; assembly: GCF_014164185.1. Lineage (NCBI taxonomy): Bacteria > Pseudomonadati > Pseudomonadota > Gammaproteobacteria > Alteromonadales > Shewanellaceae > Shewanella > Shewanella sp. SG44-6. The sequence goes on from NZ_JACJER010000037.1 coordinate 11,201, forward strand.
GCTACTGCTGAGTATTACTATGCCAAGAAGATAGGGTTGGTGATAAGAGATGCACCTATTCACTGGCTAATAAAACCACTTAAACTGGAATTGAATCACTTAACTAACAACTTTTAAAGGTGGTATAGATGTGCGCAGTATTTCAGACAGGTAGAAAGTCAGGTGTCAACATCGGGGCTGTTGGTCACGTTGATATGGGTAAAACGACATTGAGTAAGGCTATTGATATAGCATTAAGGGCTAGAGCTAACAAGTCTGACCGCAAGCGCGATATAGCAATAGAGCAAACAGATGGAGATAGGTATGAATGCTGGAAAATTGTTAACTGAATATTCTCAACAGCATGATTTAAAGATACTTAGCTGTTACTTTGATGCGTTGAAAAGTGAATGCAAAACTTTTGAGATAAGAAAAAATAGCGATAAAGGGTTTCAGAAAGGGGATATTGTTACCTTTAAAGAATTGAAGTCGTCGCACTCAACGGGTAGCAGTCTTTTAACTGGTGAATCGCTAACGGCTATTATTACTTATGTAACCAACTATGAACAGAAAGATGATTACGTGGTATTTTCGTTTCAACTGGTTAGCTATAAAGAATAGGGTTGGTGATAAGAGATGCTAATCAGGTTTTGAAGTTTTCTCGATAAAAGGCTGCACTGTCAAGGTAGTATTCTATGTCACTCTCATTGTAAAAATCGTGAGCATTGAAATCAGGGTCACCATCAGTGTTGAGCAGTAAGTCATGAATAACCAAATGCACGTGATCTGTTTGAACTTTAAAACCAGAATATACAATGCTGTATTGACTACGACAGAACCACTGTTTTTCATTTAAGTCCCATATATTGTCTTTATCTACATGGACATGAGTAAGGTTCTCAAAGTGGATATCGGTAAATAATCTTTGGGGATAGTCAAAAACTCTGTCTCTACCAAACAAGCTGTTTAGTGATACGTTTTGCTCTTGGTAAAGCCCATTTGGTGTTATGAAGTTATGGTCAGACTGAGTGAATGTTAGTTTTTTATACTCTAAAAATTCATTAGTTACGAATTTCCCTAGCTCATCAACTTCAACATCATTATTGTAACTGTATGTTACTTTTTTGACTTCCGATGTCATTTACCTATTACTTCCTTTTAGGCATAGTCGTTCTTTTTTTTCTAGCATCAACTAAAGTTATAAAGTTATTACCAGAATCCTTAATGGACTCAGGAATCTTTACTACACGTCTTTTTACTGAAACCATCACATTGCTCCTGGGAACAGGTTCTCTCGAACTCGAAGAGTAAGGCCTACAAATATTACTTGTTATATTATCTATATCTGACGAAATGGTCAATAGTGATCAAGTTTTACTGCCAAGACAGTACCAAGACAGCATTTATTGATATAACGCCGTAAACCCTTTTATATAGCGGGTTTGATGTTAATTGGTGAATCTTCCAAACAGGAAGATATTTCAATCCAAATCCAGCTTGGCTTAGCTCGAAAACACCAGGAATACAGCAAGCGCTGAGTAATGAGTATCTGAAGGAAGCAGGATTGTATTCACTAAGAGGAGGTGGGTGGGTCGCAGTTCATTATCCTAACCAGAAAGTTTAGTTAGGCGTTCTAAATGAACCGCCCTGTGCGGATCCGAATGCCGGGTGGAGTGGGGGCTGGAGGTTAGATACCTCCTGCTACCCGATTAGAACTCATTGCATGAATATACCTGGTGCAGGTGAAAAGCCTTTTGTTTGTACTTTTAATAGTTCAGCTAACCCACTTACTATATCAGAGTCATTCTCATATTCTTTTTGCCAAACTCTAACCCCTTCGCATATCTCAGAGCAAAATGCCTGAAGGTTTAATACAAGAACATCATTAAACATACATCTATGTGATCCTGTTGTAGAAAATTTAAATTTCGACACAACTTCTCTAGCTCGTTGACGAGTTACATCATCTGTACCTTCGTGGAGAAAAGCACAACGTAATGCATAGCAGTCAGGTGCAGATAAAAATGTAAAACCTTCGCCATGAAAAGGACTTTCATAATGGTGGATAATGTATTTATTAAACCATTTTTCGAAACGCTTCTGAGACCCCCACTTAGGATTATTTAGCCGTCCACAAATATCAGGTAATGTAATAGCCAAAGTTAAGGCTCCATACCAATTTTCAGTTTCAATGCTTTTTTCTATAGATAAAACGAAACGTTCCATAGTACCCCTTGAGTTCTAACGTTTAGTATTTATGCGTTGCGCTGTTTGCAAGGCATAAATCGCTTGTTGGGCTTGGCCGTTGCCTAGTCAAAGTTAATTGGCATGCTTCATGCGGTAGGGATTTGCTTTTTTGATGCTGGTTCTGGGCTAAAGAGCAGTTTTGAGTCAATTGATATCGAGTAGTGGGTAAGTTTTTCATTGAGATTCCATTCCATTGTATTTTTTATCTTACATCTTTAAACCTAATAGTTTCAATGAAGATTATAGATTCAATTGAAATCTCAGTTGGCTCAGTTTTAGTAACTGGTTATGTTTCGGTATTATTAGACATAGTAAAGTTTTCTGGAGCCCCAGAATATGTAACAGAATTTGATGTGTTAGCATTAAAGGTACCGCGCATAGCATCTCCATAAGCTTTTAATTCTGACATGACCCCTTGAGAGATTGCTTTAGAGTCAGATTTAATTTCAATTAATAGCAGACTAGTTTCAGCATTGACTTTGTCAGCATCTCTTTTAAATGCTATTGCAAGCCATATAGCAACAATAGCTAAAACTAACGAAGTTATTGAGGCAACAAGAGATATCCCATCAAATATTGCAAATACATTAGGATCAATGGCAATCTCTATATTTTTTGAATTACTCATTATCATTCTCCACCGATTTTTGGGGAGCAGATGCTTGCTTTCCAAATGTAGAAAGAAGCATTTCAATAAATTGTTGAGATTGGCCTCCTCCTTGATAAAAAGAAGATAAAAGACCTAATGTCCTCGCCGCATCATCGACAAACTCCCATTGAACACTATTCAGTGAATTGTTATTAAAAGTAAGTGGACCACCACCGTAAACCAAAATGCAATTGGTAAATTTATTTCCTTCAAATGTATTGTCATCCAGCTTGATTCTTTGCCCAATGAATGTATTACTAGTATAAATTGCCATTTAAACTCCAAATGTTAGTTGATATAATCGATAGAAACATAACGTTTTAGTATTTATGCGCTGCGTTGTTTGTCAGTCATAAATCGATTGTTGGGACTTGGCCGATGCCTAGTTCAGGTTAATTGGCATACTTCATGGCATAGGAATTTTCTTTTTTAATGCTGACTATAGGATACAGAGTGGTTTTTGGTCGCTTAATGTTGATTAGATGGTAAGTTTTCATTGAAATTCCTTTTTCACGGTATTTTTTCTTACATCTTTAAGCCTAACGCCCGCATTTTCGGCTGCTTTGGATCGCAGAGGAGAACCAACCCGAAAATATGCGCTTGTTAGCAATTAACTAAAGGCTCAAGTTTAGCCTTCGCTTCTTCAAAGGCCCGAATTACATGCCTCTTGAGGTAAATTCCTTTTGTTCCAAAGAAAAAACAAATGTCATCTTCATATAGCGACGCTTGTTCAAAGTCACCTATTTTCAATAAATTTGCTTTACCAAAAGTTACATTGAATGTGGCTTTCATATTGCCTTTTTCGATATAGTGGTTGTCCGAATCTGGATGACAAAGCGCATCTCTAACGTATTTGATCAAATCACTAACGTCTTTTATTCGCTCCCCTACGGAAACATCGTCTGTAAAATCTATGCGAGAAGAATATTTCTCGGCCTTGTACATCAAGTCCCTAAGTGAAATTAGCAGCTCAATGAACGCCGCTCTCATTAGTACATGCGATGAGTTTTTGGGATCGAAAATCCCACAACTTAAAAGCTCTTCAATTCGACGAAGAGACCCTTGAATATCTGACTTATCGAAAAAATCCATTTTTACCCCGAGTAACTAGATGGATTGCTAACGTTTTAGTATTTATGCGTTGCGTTATTTGCTACACATAAATCGCTTGTTGGACTTGGCCGATGCCGATCCCAGATTAATTGGCATACTTCATCCTGTAGAAATTTGCATTTTTAGTCTTGTTATGGGCAGCAGGGCTGTTTTTGATAAACTGATATTGAGTAGTGGATGATTTTTCATTTGAAATTCCTTTCCATAGTATTTTTTATCTTACATCTTTAAGCCTAACTGTTTCAATGATGATCTATCGACTTATCACTTAAGTGATAAGTAATTATGCTTTATTTGGCAGTTACTAATTTTATCGATTAAATATATCACTTACCATTGCATTGCCTTAATGTTTCGTCTATGATTTTCCCATGCTGTGAAAACTACGCATTAAAGAAACCACCTTATCGGTGGTTTTTTGCTTTTTACAGTTCACCAATCAACGCAGTCAGTGAAAAGAAGTCACTCTTTCTTTAATTAGATAACGGCATGACGCAGGTCGGGTTCGCGCCCCGTTAATGAATCAGTCAGCGATTAACTACTAAATACTTTCAAGCCTCAGCATCTGCTGGGGCTTTTTGTTTTGGGTGATAAAAATGAATAAAGTCCTAATGAGTGTTGATAATCCTAACGGGTTCAAGCTTGAAGAACTGTTGAAGCAATTACAGATTGAAGTCGAAGAGAAGACGGCACGTGTAGCTAATGACTCGAGCGAGTTAGCTGAATCGGTAAAGTGTAATAACCGTCAAATTGTTTTGCTTCTATCTAATGCAGAGCGGTTACAACGTGCCAGCTTTAAACTAATGGCGGCAAAGTATCCTGATACTGGCCCATCTGGAACACCAAGGATTGGTAAGTAATGAGCATGCGCAACAGAATAGGAGTAGCAGGGCTTAGTCTTTCAGCCGCTGCATTCATTACTCTTATTGTGTCAGAAGGTTTCTCTCCGACGGCAACGGTTCCCGTTCAAGGTGATCGACCTACTGTCGGCTTCGGTTCGACTTACCATCCTAATGGTAACCAAGTGAAGATGGGTGAAACCATTACACCAATCAAAGGATTGCAGACAGCTCAGTCTCACATATCAGTTGATGAACAACGATTTCGCAATAGCTTAACTGGTGTTGAGTTAACCCAGGGTGAATATGATATGTATATCGATTGGGTGTATCAATACGGCATTGGCCGATGGATGAAGTCACCCATGCGAACTCATTTGAATGATGGCGAATATGTCCAGGCATGTGATGCTTTATTGCTACCTCAGTATCGAACTGTTGCTGGGTATGATTGCTCAACGCCTGGCAACAAAAGGTGTTACGGCGTTTGGACTCGAGCACAAGACCGACATAAGAGATGCATTGATTCACAAAGATAACTATCACCAGATCAACATCCAACTCAACGCAATAGCAATCGATTACAGAAGGGTTTTGAATCTTGATACCAGCAATCAAATTATTGAGTAAAACCTCTGAAATCAATCCCTGCAACTCGGTTGCGGCATTGCGTCAGGGGGTAGGGCGGGTCGAAACCTTGGGGCTTTTGGCTTCCTGACCGTTCGCTCCCATGTTTATACAGAACCGCGAAATGAGACCTTTTTTTCTGGAGCGAGGGAATCACCTAAATGTTCAGCACATTAAAGAATAAAATCATTACGTTAGTTATCAGTTTACTGATTATCTTAACCATCGGTTTAATGGCGCTTTTTAAAGTAAATCAGGGGCAAATAGCACTACTAAAGAGCGATCTGGCTACTTCAGAGCAAAATCGGGAATACTTAGAAAGGGATTTGACTTCTATCTCAAATGAGTTGGAAGTCGCTGAATTAGATAAGATTAAGTTGCGAGAAAGTTTGACATTGCTGGCTAAGACATTTAGCGAACGCGAGTTAAATCGAGCTGAAATAAAAACGGATTTTGCCGTCAGCAATAAAAAGCTGCTACAGATTTTTGACGGGACAACTGATGAAAAAACGATTTCTTGGGGTGCTGCTAATATCCCAAATGATATTAGTCGGGTGCTCGAGCATTCCGCCAAATGTGCGAACCGTTACCGTAACAAAGACAGTCTATGTGTTCCCTCCAGCGGAACTGATAAGCAAATGTTTAGTTCCGGAGTACTCCAGCCAGACAAACCAAGAACTTTCTAATTACACCAACTCACTAATTGAAGTTATATCACTCTGTGACCTTGATTGGGTCACGTTAGATAACTGGATCCGTGATCAGAAATCAAAGCTGTCTACCGAGTGATCGGAGGCGAAAATATGATTAACAAAACTATGACGACGCCAATTATGGATAAAACTGTTCAAACTGGGAGCTATATTGCTTCTATTTCGACTGCGATAGGCGGTTTCTTATCGTTAAGTAATATTGCGCTATTGCTCGGTATTGCATCAACAATAGCCCTCTTTATTGTTCAATACCGCCGAACTCAGTCATCAGAGATACGCGATCTTGAATATCATAAAGCTAGAATGGCTGCGTTAAAAGTCACATCTAAATCAGGGTGTAGTGATGAGTAAAATAGATGCCTTGATCGATGCGTTGAAAGCTCAAACGGAAGCACTTCATCAGCAAACAACGGCTATTAGCCAATTGGTTAATAGTAATCTAGATATTATGGATCAACTTATGGCTGCTGATTCTGAACAAGCAGCAACACCAAACTATTTAGATCAACCAGATGAACTATGAGTAAAGACATTAGCTGGCGTGATGACAAACGTAAAACGGCAGAGCGTGGATATGGTGGCAAATGGCAGAAGGCCAGAGAAACATTTTTAAAGCGCAATCCACTTTGTTGTTTCTGTGAACAGGAAAACAAAATTGTAGCGGCATCCGTTGTTGACCATATTAAACCGCATCAAGGCAATCAAGCCCTGTTTTGGGATACCGATAACTGGCAACCCCTTTGTAAACCTTGTCATGATAGCACTAAGAAAATAATGGAGAACCGAGGCGTTAGGCTTGGCGCTGATGAAAACGGCAAACCAACAGATCCTAATCATCATTGGAATAAATAAGCGAGGTTAAAGTGGCGGCTGGCAGAAAAGCTACACCCACCGCGCTCAAGCTAGTCACTGGTAACCCGGGCAAACGTGCACTTAATAAAAAAGAGCCCAAATTAGCGCCTGGTGTTCCTAGAATGCCATCTCATTTAAGCCAACGCGCAAAAGCAGCTTGGAAAAAGCTGACCAAACTACTTAAAGATATGGGCGTTCTTACCTTAGCCGATGGTATGGCACTTGAGCGTTTATGTGATGTCTACGCCGAAATTCTTGAATTAAGAGATGAAATCAAGAAAAACGGCAGAACATATCAAAGTGTAAAAATCATTGGTGAAAACGTCGATGAAGAAACTAAAGAGTTTACCCAAGTCGAGCAAATGTTAATGAAAGCGAATCCTGCAGTACAAATGCTAGCAGATGCCGATCGGCGCTTTAAAGGCTATCTCGTTGAATTTGGATTAACCCCTTCCGCAAGAAGCAAAGTACAGGTAACTGATGGTAGTAAGGAAAAAGAAGAAATCGACGAGTTCTTCGGATAAACATCAAGACCATGTTACACGCTGGGCAAAGGAAGTGGTATCAGGTGAGTTTTTAGCGGGGCCAGACATTCGCAACGCCTGCAAACGGCACCTAAAAGATTTAGAAACAGGCCACGAACGTGGTCTTTATTTTGACTTAGAAGCAGCAAATCGTGCGATTTCATTCTTCCCAAAAGTATTACGATTAAGTGGTGGTGATCACGAAGGGAAACCGTTTCAGCTGCTCGACTGGCAAGCATTTATCGTTGGTTCATTGTTTGGGTGGAAAGCTGAAGATCACACGCGTCGTTTTCGTATGTGTTATGTCGAAAGTGGTAAAGGCTCCGGTAAATCTCCACTTGCAGCGGGTATTGGGCTGTATGGGTTAGTCGCTGATAAAGAGGCGTCAGCAGAGGTTTATGCCGCTGCGACCAAAAAAGACCAAGCTATGATTTTGTTCCGCGATGCGGTTTCAATGGTCAATCAATCGCCTCAATTAAGCTCAAGACTTAAAAAGTCAGGTACAGGGCAAAGTGTTTGGAACCTAGCGTATATCGCTAAAAACTCTTTTTTTAGACCGATTAGTTCAGATAACGGTCAATCTGGTCCGCGGCCACACATGGCCCTGATTGACGAAGTGCACGAACACAAAAACAACAACGTTGTAGAAATGATGCGAGCCGGTACCAAAGGCCGCAAACAAGCGTTGATCTTCATGATCACCAACTCAGGCCATGATCGTACCAGCGTTTGTTACTCATATCATGAATACGGTAAATCAATTTGTGCTGGTACCAAAGAAGATGATTCCTTCTTCGCTTTTATCTGCTCGTTAGATGAAGGCGACGACCCCATAAATGATGAGAGCTGTTGGCCAAAGGCTAACCCATCACTTGGGCATACATTCAATCATAAATACTTGAGAGAGCAAGTTACTCAAGCTAAAGGCATGCCAGCCAAAGAAAGTATTGTTCGCCGGCTTAACTTTTGTCAGTGGGTTGATTCTGCATCACCTTGGTTATCGTCAGATACGTGGACAGACTGCGAAGATGACATCGATATTAACGAGCTCATCGGTGAAGAGTGTTACGGCGGCTTAGATTTATCGGGTACCAGGGATTTAACCGCACTAGGGCTTTACTTTCCACGGGTTAAAACCTTGTTAGTAGAGTTTTGGACACCAAAAGATACGCTTTTAGACCGCGAACGCACCGACAATGTGCCGTATTCATTATGGGAAAAACAAGGTTTTATCCATGCGCCACCGGGTCATGCAGTAGATTACAGCTTTGTTGCTGAGCGAATAGCCGATTTATCCGCACAGTTCGACATTAAATGCATTGGTTTCGACCAATACCGCATTAATTACCTCGAGCCTGTATTGGTTGAAGCAAACGTCTATATCCCACTGGTTAAACACGGGCAAGGTTACTACAAAACATCTGAATCAAACCTTTGGATGCCGCGGTCAATCGAACTATTTGAAAAGCTGATCACCGATAAAGAAATCAAAATAAAAATCAATCCTTGTCTTAGGTGGAATGCAGCAAGCGCAGTGCTTGAAGCGGATGCCAAAGACAATCGAATATTCACCAAGAAAAAATCAACAGGTCGCATCGATGGTGTGGTTGCTGCAGCAATGGCAGTGGGAACAGCCTTAGAGTCTGAAGGCATTGATGACGATGAAGATTGGTTAGAAGCAATACGGGACCCAATTTACTAATGACCTTACCACTCGCACTATTCATTTTATTAGCGCTTTCAGGTTCATTACTGGCCGTTGCTGGCGCTTACATATTATTCGGCCTTGGTTGGTCGTTAGTTGCGGCCTCGGTATTTTCATTTGCTGGCGCTTCATTTTTACGTAAAGGAATGACAGCGTGAAACCATCAAATTCACTAACAAGTATTATAGCTAAGGCCGCGAACCAGCCATTTGCATCAATAGGCGGCTTTATGGGAACAACATTGCGCCTAACAGATGGTGACTTTTGGTCACAGTTAATGGCCACATCAAAAAGCGGTAAAACAGTTAATGTTAATACCGCAATGCAGCTTGCTGCTGTATGGGCATGCGTTAGACGTATATCTGAAACCGTTGCCATGTTGCCGCTCGGTTTGTACGAACGCCAAAAAGACGGTGGGCGGGTCCAAGTCCAGAGCAGTTTATCTAATGTGCTAAGCCATCGCCCTAATGCTGACATGACATCAATGCAGTTTTGGGAAGCAGTTTTAGCGTCACTGCTATTGAAAGGTAATGCCTTTATCGAAATACATCGTTCAGGTAGCGACATTATTGCGCTCGATTTTTTAATGCCGAACAGAATGGATGTTGATTTAGCCGATAACGGCAGTTTGATCTACTGGTATACGCCCCGCAAAGGTAGAAAACGACAAATTCTTAAGCAAAATATGATGCATATCCCTGCATTCTCACTAGATGGCTTAATGGGGTTATCAACTATTTCATATGGGGCCAATGTATTTGGTGGTGCAATGTCTGCTGAAGATGTTAGTGCTAATACCTTTAAAAATGGCATGACCAAGACAGTCGCATTCTCTGTAGACCGAATTCTAAAAAAAGAACAGCGTGACGAATTTCGTGAATATGTCAAAACCATCACTGGTGCCATGAACGCGGGAAAATCTCCCATATTGGAACAAGGAGTAAAGCCTGAACTCATCGGCATAAACCCTATTGATGCTCAATTACTTGAATCCCGAAATCATAGTGTGGAAGAAATTTGCCGCTGGTTTTTAGTTGATCCATCATTGATTGGCGTTGGGGGTAAAGACAGTAACTGGGGCACAGGCTTAGAACAAAAGATGATCGGCTTTGTCACCCTGACACTATCGTCGTGGATACGTCGCATAGAGCAATCAATTTACATCAACTTGCTCACCCCTGCACAGCGCCAAAACCAATACGCCCAATATAACCTTGAAGCATTGCTTCGTGGTGATAGCGGATCGCGTGCTGAGTTCTACAGCAAAATGACCCAAAACGGCATTTACACCCGTGATGATTGTCGTGTTAAAGAAAACTTACCGCGTCGTGGTGGTAATGCCGATGTGCTAACCGTTCAAACAAACTTATCACCAATCGATCAGCTAGGTAGCCAATCAGAATCAGACAAAGCGAAATCTGCGTTAATGAACTGGCTTAACCAAGACAAAGACAAGCAGGAGTAAACCATGCCATTTCCAAAAAGTTTTACGCAGAGCGGAGTGCGCTGCGATATATCTCCGCGTGCGCAAGAACTGTGGAACCCAGCCATTCAAGCCGCTGTTGAAAACACGGAATCGACTATTACTGTTTACGGCATCATTGGCGAAGACTGGTACGGTGATGGTGTCACGTTAAAGCGTATCGATGCCGCATTGCGCAGTATTGGCAACGATAACGATGTCACTGTTTATATCAATTCACCTGGCGGCGATATGTTTGAAGGTATTGCTATTTACAATCGCTTTCTTGAGCACAAAGGCAAAGTCACTACCAAAGTTCTCGGTCTGGCGGCTTCTGCTGCATCCGTTATTTATATGGCTGGAGCTGATGATGCGCGTTTTATTGCAAGCACAGCTTTCCTGATGATCCACAACTGTTGGGTGTACACAGTCGGTAACCGCCATGCATTAAGAAACGTTGCTGATGATATGGAGGAGTTTGACGCTGCCATGGTCGATTTATATGTAGACGGTAGTGACCAGAGCGAAAAAAACATTACCAAAATGATGGATGAAGAAACCTTTATTCGTGGCAAAAAAGCCGTCGAGTTAGGTTTTGCATCAGACACGTTATCTGCCGATGAAATTGGCGAGTCTACCGACAATGCCAATGCAAACTCGCTCCGTAAAGTGGATGCGGCCATGGCAAAAGCAGGCGTTCCGCGCAGTGAGCGCCGCCAACTATTACAAGATTTAAAGTCCAGCACGCCGAGCGCTGTTGGCGGCATCAAGCCAGGTGCTGGTGTGTCCGATACGCAAAACGCTGTCGCCCCTGATCTAAGCGCGTTAATTAGCGCATCAAAAACTATCTTAATTAAATAACTGGAGGCGACAATGCCAAACCCAAATTTTGAAAAACAAGTTGAAGAACTAGGGACTAATCTGACCAAGATTAGTGATCAAATTAAATCAGCAGCAGAAGAAACCAACAAGCAGATCAAGGCTTCTGGTGAAATGCATGCTGAAACGCGTGATAAAGTCGATAAGCTGCTGTTAGAGCAAGGGGCCTTACAATCTCGCTTACAAGAAGCAGAACAAAAACTGTTAAAAGGTCCTGAAAGTCGCGAAGAAGAGCACGAAATGTCAATTGGCGAGCGGGTAGCTAATGACAAAGAGATGGAAGGTGTTAATAGCTCATTCCGTGGTAGTCGTCGTGTTGGTATGCCACGTTCTGCTATTACCTCTGCAGGTGGTTCAGGTGGCGCATTAGTTCGACCAGATCGTATGGTTGGTATTGTGGCTGGCCCAGAGCGCCGCTTAACTATTCGTGACTTAATTGCACCAGGTGAAACAGAAAGTAACAGCGTTGAATACGTCAAAGAAACAGGCTTTACTAACAATGCTGCGCCCGTAGCAGAAAACACCGGTAAACCCTATTCAGACATCACTTTTGGTTTAGTTAACAATGCCGTTCGCACTATTGCTCATATGTTTAAAGGCAGTCGTCAAATATTAGACGATGCAAAACAATTACAAAGCTTTATCAATGCTCGTGCAAAATACGGGTTAATGCTTAAAGAAGAGTTACAACTACTTTATGGCAATAACACCGGTGCAAACTTACACGGCATTATCCCGCAGGCTAGTACTTACGTTAAGCCAACTGGTGCAAACGTCGATACCGAGCAGCATATTGACCGTATTCGTCTTGCATTACTGCAAGCAGCATTAGCTGAGTATGCGGCAGACGGTATTGTGCTCAACCCAATTGATTGGGCTGTTATTGAAATGCTTAAAGACAGTAATAAAAATTACTTAATCGGCAAGCCACAAGGCCAAACATCACCAACGCTTTGGAACCGTCCAGTGGTTGAAACTCAGTCTATTGTTCAAAACGAGTTCTTAGTGGGTGCATTTCAAATGGGTGCACAAATTTATGACCGTATGGATATTGAAGTCTTAATCTCAACCGAGAACGACAAAGATTTTGAAAACAATATGGTCAGTATTCGTGCAGAAGAGCGATTAGCGTTAGCGGTATATCGTCCAGAAGCATTTGTAACGGGTGACTTTACCTTCGTATAAGTGAATATGCCCAAAGTAATCAAATCACTTAACTGATAAGTAAATCAATTAAAGGCTGACAATGTTCAGCCTTTATTGTTTTTTATAGGAGAACTCCCATGGCTATAGTTATGGCTATTGCACTTAAATCGTTTTATTTCGTAAAAGAAGTGAAAACAAAACAATCAAAACCATTTGAGGTTGAACAGCACAACTTTAATGAACTAAAAGCGCTTGGAATGGTAGATCACGCCCCAGAAGATGAAGCTGCTTTACAGGCTAAGGCTGACGAAGAGGCTGCGTTAAAGGCTAAGGCTGATGAAGAAGCAGCATTAAAGGCTAAAGCTGACGAAGAGACTGCGTTAAATGCTAAGGCTGATGAAGAAGCTGCATTAAAGGCTAAAGCTGATACCAGCAAAAAGACTAAAGCATAAAAAATAGTGAGTAGGAGTCATCAGTGGGCCTTATAACATTAATCCAAGCAAAGCCGTACCTCGATGTCATTCATGATGAAGATGATGACAAGCTACAACTTTTGCTCGATGCCGCTGAAGATGAAGCCTGCCAATTCTTGGGAAGGGAATCCCTGTCTATTTTGGTTGTTGAAGCAACGGGCAAGCTGCCACCCAGCGTGACAATGGGAGTGATGATATTGCTACAAGCAAACTATCAAGCTGCTCCAGATGATGTGCCAAAATTACGTCTTGCTGCTGAAATAAAATTAACGCCATATCGAATAGGCTGGGGTATTTAATGTTATCTCATCGACTACGCCATCGCATTCATTTACAGCAGCCTGAAAAAACACAAGATCCGCAAACAGGCGAAGAAATTGCAGGATGGCAAACGCTTTATCTTGGCCTAAAGCCACTCAATAGCGTGCCAGCTGAAGTGTTAACCGGTGCTGGTCGTGAATTTATTGCTGCCGATGCCAAGCAATCCGAAACAACTGCAAGAATTAACATCCGCTGGTTTCCAGTCGATATCAGCCTATTTTATCAGTGCCGCATATTGTGGGATGGTAGGGTATATGACATCCATTCAATTGAAACCGATTTAACAGGGCGTCAAGAGTGGCGACTCCGTTGCGAAGATGTTGTGAACTAAGGTTATTAATATGTCAGCATCGTTTGAGTTTAGTTTGCTTGGCGTAAAAGACGTCAAAGCAAAAATGAATAAGGTCAGCCAAACCGTTAATGATACTGGCACCCGCACCGCATTGCGCAAAGCGGCTGGTATTGTAAAAAAAGCTGCTCAACAAAACGCACTCGCAGTTGATGACCCCAAAACGGGTCGACGTATCCGTGATAACGTCACCTTGCAGTTTGCCAGCAAACTTTATCGTCAAAAAGGGGTGATTATGTATCGTGTTGGTGTCGCCACTAATCGCGGCCGTATTCCTACGCCAAATACTGACCAAGGTGCTAAAGGTAATACTCCGCACTGGCACTTAGTTGAACTCGGTACCGAACGAGCTGCTGCTCAACCATACCTGCGCCCAGCTCTAGCTAACAATGTTAACCAAGTAACAGTTAAGTTTATCAACGAGTTCAACAAAGAACTTGATAAGGCATTGTCATGAGTCTAGTGCCCATATTTTCAGTTTGCGCCGCAAGTGTAGCTGTCACGCAATTGTTAGGTACAAATCCTACTCGGCTGTATCCATTTGGACAAGCGCCACAAAATGTGGTCAAACCTTATGCGGTTTGGCAAGTCATTGGCGGTAGTCCTGAAAACTACGTATCAGGAAGACCAGATACGGACACGTTCAGTTTGCAAGTCGATGTATATGCCGAGTCAGGTTCATCAGCATCAAATGTGGGTGACGCAATACGAACAGCCATTGAATTAGATGCTTACACGACAAACTTTAACGGTGATAGTCGAGACGAACAAACTGGCCATTATCGCCATAGTTTTGATGTGGACTGGATAGTTAGCCGTTAATAAAATTAACTCTTTATTTACCCCAAGCCTCTGCAACCGCAGAGGCTTTTTTGTATCTGCCGCAAGGTTTATTGTTAGGAGCAAAACACATGAGTATGAAAACACAGGGCACCCAGCTCTATGCAATCGATCCGGAAGATGATTCCGTTTTAGTCATTACTGCCGTCACGAGTATCGACGGTATTGATAGTGCCGTTGATTCAATCGAAACCACCCCATTAGAAGCGTTGGCGCGTGAGTTTGTATCAGGCCTCAAATCGCCAGGTGCGGCAACGTTTGGTATTAACGTTGATCCAAAAAACCCTAGCCACTTACGTTTGCACCAATTAAAAACAGCGGGTACCACACTTAAATGGGCACTTGGTTGGTCTGATGCAGTCGGTACGCCGCCAACATTCTTAACCGATGATTTTGTATTACCACCAACCAGAACATGGATAACGTTCGAAGGCTTTATGACTGCTTACCCATTTGGCTTTACACAAAACGACGTTGTTAAATCAACGGTAGGCATTCAAGTTTCAGGTGACCCAATCTTGGTACCTAAAACATAAGCTTATGCTAGATAGCCCATTGGTTACCCTTTGGGCATTTTTATACACCAAGGAAATACTATGAAATTAAGTGTTGCTAGCCTAATCCAATCTGGCTCATTTTCTCCCGTTAATCCTGAACAACGAGAAATATCGTGGTTTAACGATAAAGGCGAAACTGTCAGCGCCGTTATTTTTGTACGTAAAAAATCATTTTCTACTGCAAATATAGAAGCTAATCACTACAACACTGGTGTTGATTCGCTTACTTCACGCATTGTTTCAAGCATTGTTGATGAAGAGGGCACGCCATTATTTAGTGTTGACGACATTATGGGTAATGCTGCTCACGGACCAATTTGTGACTCGCTCGGTATGGCATTGATTTGCGCCATAAATGAAGTGAATGGGATAGGGCTCAAACCTGACCCAAAATCCTTACCGCCGACGACGAATTCTGGCACGAGCTCGTCCTCGCCGGCGTTGGTGGAAGAACCGTTGAACATGCCAAGCAAAACCTAACCAACAAAGAAGTTGTCTACTGGATGGCGTATCGCGAAAAGTATGGTCCTTTAAGTGTTCAATTACGCCAAGAACGCATCTCGGCAGCTCAAATGCATCACATGAACACCATATATGGCGGTAAAGCCGAGCTATCTATGTTCATGCTATTCAGCCAAGTAGAAGACCAACAACCTCAAGAAGCCAGCATTGATGATGTACTCGTCATGCTTCAAGCCAGTGCAATCAAAAAATAACGCCACGGATGGCTTAATATCAATCTCGGAGCAAGTTAATGTCTAATCGGTCGTTAAGTACGCTAACGCTAAATATGATCGCTGAAACAGGCAGCTTCAACGCTGGAATGGATAAAGCTGAGCGGTCACTAGATAAAGTTTCTAGAGCAGCGGCAAAGCAGAAAAATGATTTAGTCCGATTAATGGGGCAGATAGATCCACTTGTCGCAGAATACGCCAAGCTAGATAAAATGGAGCGACAGCTTCAAAAACATCGAGAAGCAGGAACATTAGCCGGAAGTGAATATGATCAATATTCAAAACGACTTTCACAAATGCGGAGTGAGCTAGGTAGAACAGGTGCTCAGCTTAATAAAACAGATATCCAGTTCAATAAAGCAGGCCTATCTGCCAAGCAAATGGCATTTGCAACGCGTGGCTTACCAGCACAATTTACCGACATTGCCGTATCGCTTCAAGGTGGACAAAATCCATTAACAGTATTTTTGCAACAAGGTGGCCAGTTAAAAGATATGTTTGGCGGGATAGGTCCAGCCGCCAAAGCCATGGGAAGTTACGTTGCCGGCATGGTAAACCCATTCACTATTGGTGCAGCTGCAGTAGCGGTATTAACCCTTGCTTATTATCAAGGAAGTATCGAAGCTGATCGACTTCGTAATGCGCTTATTCTTACTGGTAATTCAGCTGGCACAACCTCCGATCAACTAATGGATGCCGCCAAACGTATCGATGGTATTAGCGGTAGTCAGCGACAAGCTGCAGCTGCATTAGCGGAAGTGGCTAGCTCCGGTAAATTTACAGCCAATCAAATAGAGTTGGTCGGTTTAGCTGCCGTGCAAATGGAGAATGTAACGGGAAAGGCCGTTGCTGATACTGTCGCTGAGTTTGCCAAATTAGCCGATGACCCAGTAAAGGCTGTCGAAGAACTTAATAAAAAATATAACTTCCTAACTGCCGCGGTTTATGAACAGATCGTATCGCTTAAAGAATCAGGTAAATCTACAGAAGCAGCGGACCTGGCATTTAAGGCATACAGTGATGCAATCAATGACAGAACAACAGAAATCACCAGTAACTTAGGAAGCATTGAAAAAGCGTGGAAAGCCCTTAAAACTGGAGCGTCTATATCTTGGGATCAGATTCTTAATGTTGGCAGAATGGATACGCTTAAGGAAAAGCTAGCTGCAAATTCTAAAGAAATAAATGAGCTTATATCACTTGGTAAAGGATCCCGCGGTGAAGCCACTCGCCGCGAAAACCTACTTGCAAAATTGCAAGCAGAAGGTAATGAGCTAGTTAAGCAAATACAATCAGCTGAAAAAATAGCCGCAAGCCAAGCTGAACGAGCCAAGTTAACTAAGGAGTCCATTGAGGCTCAACGTGCTATTGCTAAAGTCACCAATGAAACCCTCACTAATGAGCAAAAGCGCACTAAAGCAATAAAAGAATATAACGACAATATCGAAAAGGTGCGAAAAGGTGATGCTAATAGTGCCTTGCTTGATCCTGAAAAAATCAAACGTGACCTGGCATCGATAGAAGAAAAGTTTAAAGACACTGCTAAAACGACCAAAGCCTTTGCGGACGATGCGGCTGCCACGTACCTCATGCGTTTACGCGAAACTCAAGCAGGCTTGCAAGGTCAGCTAGAGTCAAATATCAAGCTCACTCAGTCACAAAAAGAGTTAGTGCAGTTTGAGCAGCAAATCGCCGATATTAAAAATAAAGATGTGCTAACCGCCCAACAAAAAAGTTTGTTGGCAGAGCAATCAGTGATCCGCGCCCAACTCGAAAAAAATGTTGCACTCGATGACGAAATTCAAAAGCGTAATGAATCAATCCGCCTGCAAAGCTATAGCGCCAATCTCACGGCTAACCTCGCCGCAGAACAACAGCGCAACGCTGATAAACTCGCAACCTTTGGCCTTGGCGACAAAGCACAGCAGCGTCTAGGTGATCGCCAAGGGATTGAGCATGATGTTGAACGAGCTCAAGGTAAGGCGTTATCAGATAACATCGCTGGCAGAACCACCGACGAAGAATATCAGCAACAGTTGGCTATGCTGGAAAATAACCTTTCGGCGCGATTGGCTGTTCAAGATGAATACTATTCAGCACTTGATGCCAAACAGGCCGACTGGACTAATGGCGCCCGTTCATCAATGCAAAACTACATTGATGCAGCAGCCGACATGGCTGGACAAACTAAAACACTAATGGATGGTGCATTTGGCGGAATGACAGACGCGCTTACCGATTTTGTGACAACTGGTAAAGCAGATTTTGCCGGGCTGGCTAAATCAATATTGGCGGATATCGCAAAAATAGCGATACAAAAAGCTGTTGCGGGTTTAGTCGGTAGCCTGTTCGGTGGTTATGCTGACGGCGGGGTTGTAGACGGAAAAGCCACAGGCTTCTCTTCTGGTGGTTACACCGGCGCGGGTGGCAAGTATCAACCTGCAGGGATAGTACATAAAGGTGAAGTTGTTTGGTCTCAGCGTGATGTTGCCCTAGCTGGTGGTGTTGCGACAGTAGAAGCAATGCGAAAAGGCCACACTGGTTATGCTGAAGGTGGCGTTGTAGGCGGTTCAACTTTTAAGGGCATTCCTGCTGCAATGACTGGTTCCAGTGGTGTAAATGTTCAAATTAATATTGAAAAAAGTGGTAATACGACGACCACTTCAGATACGCCAGCGTTAAATCAGTTTGGCTCAGAAATCGGTAAATTTGTTGAGCAAAAATATCGAGAGTTGCTAGCAAAAGACTTACGCCCCAACGGACAAATTGGTCGAAGTATAGCTGGAGGATACCGCTAATGGCAGCACAAGTGTTTACATGGACACCTGACAACGGTTCCACTGGCGAAGTCCAATATCGAACCAGAATGGTGCAGTTTGGTGATGGTTATACTCAGACTGTAGGGGATGGTATTAATAATAAAACTCAAAGTTGGCCATTGTCATTTACAAAAAACAAATCTGAATCTGAGGCCATAGTGGAATTTTTAGATAATCATCACGGTTCAAAATCATTTCAATGGCTACCCCCTTTAGGTACAGCATCTTTATTCAAAGCAATACAGATAACCAATACACCTCTTGGTGGCGGTATGTACCGTATTACCGCCACCTTTGAACAAGCATTTCATCCTTAATCATTCTGCTATTGGAATTAATCATGGCATTCGAAACAATTAATCTTGGCAATCAGCCAACTGGTACCGGTGGCGACACTGCACGTTCAGCATTTGAAAAGGTAAATAAAAACTTCATAACTGCAGAGGTGTTAGCTTCATCTATGTCGCAAGCTCAGTTTGAAGCTATTCGAGCTGAAAACAATGAAGAGTATGCGGCTAGTGGTTTTGTTCATTTAG
This sequence comes from Shewanella sp. SG44-6, assembly GCF_014164185.1. Lineage (NCBI taxonomy): Bacteria > Pseudomonadati > Pseudomonadota > Gammaproteobacteria > Alteromonadales > Shewanellaceae > Shewanella > Shewanella sp. SG44-6. The sequence continues at coordinate 30,565 of NZ_JACJER010000037.1, forward strand.
GTAATCACGAATCAGGCAAGAATGTAAACGAAGTTAAGAGCGGGTTATATACTTCACTAACAACTCAAAATACTCTTGTTTTAGGTAAGGATGGTGGTTTAGGTGGTTCAAAATCAGACTATGCAGTCATTAATATTGCTGGAGTTATAAACCATTTAACTACAGAGTTTAAAGTAAAACTCCCGCAAGCTCCTGATGGTAAAACTACTTACAACAAAGCTACCGGTGCCAATATTGTCTATGCCACAACTACCGCCGCTTTTAATGCTGCAGCTGTTGATGTAAACCTAGAGGTAGTTACAGACCGTGTAGATATGTGGGGGTTTGAATCATGGCTTGAGGAAGTAAGCGCTACTAATCCTTATGTTTACCCTAATGGGTTAATTCAATCTTTAGCAGCAACTATGGATGGTATAACTACTACTGCCAGTAACCGCCCTGTGACTTACTACGCTTGGTTTGATGGTGACACAGACTCTAAGGGTTTAGGGGTAGATTTCTTTGCTGCTACGGATGCAGAAAAGAGAGTGATGCTTAGCAACCATAAAAACAAATTTATCTACCTTGATGATGGTCGGTTAGTCCAATGGCGTGGTCGTGGTCGTTCGTTTGCTGGTGCTGGTAATGGTGACTGGTTTACAAAATATAATAATCTACCTGATGATGGGAATATTAGATTCTCATCCTCGGTATATTTACAAGCTCAAGGAAGTAATAATCAACTCATAGGTAATTCTTTAGGATTATTTACAGCTTTTGGAACTAATAAGATATACAGAGCAACTAATTTTAAAGATGGGAACGTAAACCCAACTGCCAAAGCTAATAATGTTATTGGTGCATTCTCTGCTGGGTTATCCTCAGGGAATACTTTAGGTATCAATTCAAATTGCTACTTCTTAGTCTGCGGCACAGTTAACCGCTTAAACCAAGGGGCTTACCATCCAAGTTTTAATCCTAGTGGTACTGGTAGTTGGGCTGATTCTTCTTCAGGGGTAAATATTAATGAAGGCCAAAAATGGCATGATGTATGGCATAAAGCATCTATGAAACCTACATCGAAGGCTGATGCCTTTAATGAAGTCCTTCAAGCGTCAACAGACTTTACCAAGTCAGGGGTATTTAAATACAAATCAGGCTTAATGTCAGGTGCGATTGGGAGCTCAGTAAATGGCAGACCAGACGGATGCTTCTACGATGCTATCTATGCGGATGGTCAGGGAGGTGTTTGCCGTGATATGCGCTATTCAGCTAACCACACAACGCTAGAAAAGTTTGCTGAAGCTGACTTGAAAGTTAAGAACGGCACTTATCGGGGGTTTGAGAAGCGTGTTTTTAGTAGAGTTGGAAATTATACAACTTCAAGTGGAGGGGTGCAGTCTGCATATGCAATAAGTAGTGAGGAAAGTGGGTACATGAGTATTGGTGATAAAATACACCTTGAAAAGCCTGACGGGACTTATATTACTAGGCACATTATTGCAATTGGTGGGGGAATAATAAATGTTGATGGTAGCCAAGATAGAAAAACACTCGGATATTATGTTGTAGAGACACAACTCCCTTCATCAGTAGGCGGCTCATTTCTACAAACTGCTGTAATAGGTAATCCTACCAATATCCTTGCCACCCCTGCATTAGCTAATGGCTGGGAAGGTAGTTGGATTCCACAGCTTGCACAACCAAGTGTGGTGCTAACGGCATACCTAACTAGGAAGCTCATAGGAACTGGATCAATAAGTTATCAATATACTCTTGATAATGGTAGTAGTTGGAGTTTAAGCAGTGCATTTATTGACGGTGTTACAAACTCAGTTAATGTTGGTGGGGCAAGCACATCACAAGATAATATCTACATGTATCCATATCAGGCCTTTGCTAAACAAACAGAGCCAACGTCTAAAGCCGTAATACATGGAGGAGAGTTTGGATTAGGCAATTCGCGCACTTCATCCAATAGCGGAATAACTTACTGCAACACACTGGCAGAGTCAGCGCTAGGCATTATTCTCACGGGAAGTGGTACTAATTCCGGCGGTGAATCATTAACTACGTTATCTAATCTAATATCTCCGGATGGAACGTTATCCTCTGCTGGTGTTAATCATGTTTCTATGAAACTACCTGCTCCACTCAACGGTAGTAAAGGTATTAAAGCCCTAGACTACAACGTCAACATTAACCAGCAAGCGTTTAAGCAATATGCCGCTACTGAGATGAAATGGAATGGCACTAGTTGGGGTGACGACTCTCAGATACACATTGTAGATGGTGAGAATACGTTAACCGACCTAAACGGTAATACTGTCAAAGTCGTAACTCACAAACTAAAAGAGCCAATCGGCTGGATTAAGAACACTATCTAATGGAGATTAGGGGAGCGATCCCCTTTTAACTTTATGTATAAATCACTAGAAGATGTACCCGTTGAAATTCGTGAATTTTATGAAGTAGTAGAAAATACGGTTTCCTTAATCGAGCGCGACAAAGTTTTATTTGATGGTGTAATGCAGTCGATAAGCTTACGCCATTCACGATCTGTAATTGATGCTGCTTTACGCAAGGCTATCGAGTGGGACCATTTTGCTGTTAACCATGATGGTTATTTGTCTTGGGTTTATGAGCTTGCTTTATGGGAACAAGAGCAGCTCGATAATGAAGGCAATGAAGAATACCAACCATCAGCTAAGCCAACTCATCCAGTTATCGATATCGAAAGCTACAGAAAGTATTACCAGGTGATCATTGTCCCTATTAGCAACATAGAAAACCCGTTAGCTACTTTTGTTGATACTATTGATGATGATTTATTTATCATTAACAGAGTACATGATACTGAGCCAAAGCCTAAAGCTGAGATTGATACAATCAAAAAGCTAGAGGGAATTGAGTTTAATGGTGTGAAGTGTTCAGCAACGAAAGAAGATATGTGGGGGCTATCAAGTGTAGAGGCATTGGTACGAAGTGGAGCACCGATTAACTTTAACTTTGACAGCGGAGAAACATTATTGCTTACTCCTGCAAACATCGATGAGTTTCAAGCTATATGGGTTCCATTTAGAATGAGTTTTTTTACTGCAACCAGCCAAACTTAATAAATAAACAACTATTAGATAACGGCCAGAGCCAAAAGCTCTGGCCGTTTTTGTTTTAGTTCCCAGATAAAATTTAAGGGGCAGTTAATGCTTAGCGCGGACATTCAAACGTTAGAACCTGGTAATGAAGTTATTCTTTATGAAATAGACGGTACCGCTTTTGGTGCTGATATCCTACGATTTCACTCACACACTATTCCATATAGCCAGACTGAGATGTCACAACCAGACTTACCCGCACGGATAATTTGGTGGCAAGGTGAAGAATATAGTGCCTGGCCTACACAGCTAGAAGGGCTAGAAGTTAATTCAGATGGTTCACCAAGTACTCCAATGCTGACGGTCGCTAACGTAGACGGAAGTATTAGTGCTATGTGCTTGTATTTTCAAAATATGGAGCAAGCCAAGGTGACTATTCACCGAACTCTGTCAAAGTATCTTGATGAGGCCAATTTTCAAATTGGTAACGTGGATGCGGATCCAACTCAAGAAGCAATAGAAATTTGGTACATTGATAAAAAAGTAAACGAAGATAACGAAACCATATCGTTTGAATTATCAAACCCAGCAGATCTTTCAGGATACAAAATTGGGCGGCAAATGACTGCTTATTGTTTCTGGTGCCAAAGAGGTGAATACCGTGGTGCTGATTGCAGTTATACCGGTGCAGCCATGTTTACCGATGAAGATTTACCAACTGATAATCCTGCTCTAGATCAGTGTTCTGGCACCATAGCTGGTTGCACTAAACGCTTTGGCGAAAACGAAGAACTACCCCACGGCGGTTTCCCAAGTGTTCGCCTTATCCGTTAAACATAAGCGACAACCATTATCCTGACACAAAAAATGGTTTATCCAAGTAGGTTATTATGCATCCAATACTGTTACATGCATTTAAGCAGCATACAATCAGCTGCTATCCAAACGAGGCGTGTGGATTAATCATCAACATAGGCAATAAAGCTCACTACATGCCATGCAATAATGTGGCAGTAAACAAAGTCGATCAGTTTGAAATATCCGCCCAAGAATATGCAGCAGCTGAAGACCGCGGCGATATCATTGGTATTTGTCACAGCCATCCAAATGCAACCAGTAAACCTAGTCAGCGCGATATAGCCATGTGTGAGGCGAGTTTTCTTCCTTGGCATATATTGAGTTGGCCGGAAGGTGATTTGCGTTCAATAGTACCAACCGGTGAAGTCCCTCCGTTAATAGGTCGGCCTTTTGTGCATGGAGTATGGGATTGCTACAGCTGCGTTCGAGACTGGTATAAAGAAACCAAACATATCACATTGCCAAACTTTGAGCGTAAAGACGGATGGTGGGAGGGTGAGGAAGAACTCTATTTAGATAATTTTACCAAAGCTGGCTTTATCCAGGTGCATGATCAGTTAAAAATTGGTGATGGCATTTTAATGCAAATACAAAGTAAGCGTGTGAATCATGCCGCTGTGTATGTGGGTGATGGAAAAGTTTTACACCATCTATATGGACGCTTAAGTCGCAATGATGTTTACGGTGGTTACTGGCAACGTAATACCAGAATGATTGTAAGGCATGTAGGTAACAAAAATTGTGATATTAGTACGAAGAATTTATGCCAGGATTAACACAACAGAAATTAGAAACTACAAAGATCGGACTACCCATAAACCACTAAAAAGCCACCTGCAGGTGGCTTTTTTATTTAAGATTTGAGCACAATTATGAGCACAAAATTCACAACGATTAAGTTATCGGGCTCATTAGCCAAGAAGTTTGGTCGTGAACATAAGCGATTGCTCGAAACGGGCACTACATCAGAAGCCTTTAGTGCTATAAAAAATACGCTTCAAGGCTTTGAGCTGTTTATCAGAGAACAGGCAAAGTTAGGTTTGCGTTATGCCATTTTTAGAAATGGTAAAAACACCGGCCAAGATGAATTCGATTTAAGTGGCACAAATGAAATCCGTATTGTGCCTGTTGTTGGAGGCAGCAAGCGTGGAGGTATTCTGCAAACAATATTAGGTGCAGTGTTGATTGTAGCTGGTACTTATTTTGGGCAGACTTGGGCTGTGAATGCGGGTATTGGCATGGTCGCTGGTGGCGTTGTGCAAATGCTCAGTCCTCAGGCTAAAGGGTTGAAAGGGCGAGAGGCTAGTGACAACGCCCCTAGTTATGCCTTTGGTGGTGCCGTTAATACTACCGCTGCGGGTAACCCTGTTGGTATTGGTTATGGTAAGCGCCGGATTGGTGGCGCCATTATTAGCGCTGGTATTTATGCTGAAGACATCGCAGTTTCAAAGCGCCCAGTGCAAACCAGTGGTGGCAGTGGCGGAAGTAACGGACAACAGGAGCCGTAAATAATATGGGCATACCAGCAATAACAGAACGTCAATTGACTATTAATGGCGCTAAAGGTGGAGAGTCCGATCAACGTACTCCAGTAGAATCCCCTGATGATTTACGTTCTATCGCTAAAGCTAAAATATTACTCGCAATTGGTGAAGGCGAATTTGACGGACAGTTATCGGGTCAAAATGTGTTTCTTGATGGCACCCCCTTGCTAGATGCTAATGATGTAGAAAACTTCCCGGGTGTTATTTGGGACTTCCGCCCAGGCTCGGTTCATCAAACTTATATCCCTGGGCTTCCATCCGTTGAAAATGAAGTTGCCTTAGGTATTGAGTTAAAATCAGATCAGCCTTATACCCGCGCCATTACTAACTCATTACTTTCTGCTGTGCGAGTGCGCTTTCGTTGGCCAGCATTACAAAAGCAACTTGATAATGGTGATGTGACTGGGTATCGCATTACTTATGCAATTGACATTTCGACTGATGGCGGCAGTTATCAAACAGTGCTAAATACTGCTGTTGATGGAAAAACGACACAAGCTTATGAAAGAAGCCATCGTATTGACTTGCCTATGGGTAATAGTTGGCAGATCCGTCTACGCCGGTTAACTGCCAATCAAAATAATAATCGCGTAGCCGATACTATGCAGATTTCTGCGATCACGGATGTTATTGATCGTAAGCTTAAGTACCCTAATACAGCTTTGCTTTATGTTGAGTTTGACGCCAGCCAATTCCAGAATATTCCAGTGGTGTCGTGCGAACCTAATATGCGCAAGGTAAAAGTACCGACAAATTATAACTCATCGACTCGAACTTACTCTGGCGTGTGGGATGGGGCATTTAAAGTTGAGTGGACTGATAACCCAGCATGGGTGAGTTACGACATTATACTGGATGATCGCTTTGGTACTGGCAGAAGAATGACTGCAGCATTGGTAGATAAGTGGGAGCTTTACAATATAGCTCAATATTGCGATCAGTTGGTACCCGATGGCAAAGGCGGCACAGAGCCTCGTTATATCTGTAATATCTATATTCAACAAGCGACAGAAGCATGGCAGGTATTACGTGATTTGGCATCGATTTACCGCGGGATGACCTATTGGTCAAATGGACAAATGTATTCAGTTGCTGATATGCCACGTGATATGGATTTTACCTACAATAATGCCAATGTTATTAATGGTAAGTTTAGCTATTCATCAAGTAGTGAAAAGGTAAAATATACCCGCGCACTGATCAGCTGGGATAATCCTGATAATGCATTCGAATCTGATGTCACCTCAGTATCAGACCAAGCATTGCAACGCCGTTATGGTGATAACGTTGTTGAATTGTCAGCATTAGGTTGCACCAGAGAATCTGAGGCACAGCGTCGTGGCAAGTGGGCCATTTATACTAATAACAACGACCGTGCAGTCAACTTTAAAGTAGGAATGGACGGCAATATTCCGTTGCCTGGCTTTGTTATTGGGGTTGCCGATCAGCTTATTGCAGGAAGTCGTATTGGTGGCCGAATTTCGGCTGTAAGTGGAAAAGAGATTACGTTAGACCGTGCTGCAAATATTGCTGTTAACGATAGACTTATTATTAACCTGCCAGCGGGAAAAGCTGAAGCAAGAACGATTGAATCGGTTAATGGGCGCATCGTAACAGTCTCTACTGAATACAGTGAAACGCCATTGCCTCAACTTTTGTGGTCTGTTGAGTCTGACGAGCTAAATTTGCAACAATTTAGAGTGCTGCGCGTGGGCAAAGCCGACAGCGATAGTATTGAATATGAGATCACGGCTGTAGAGCATAATCCCAGTAAATATCCTTACATCGATACAGGGGCAAGATTAGAAGAAAGGCCAATCAGTAAGC
>NZ_JACJER010000380.1:0-225 GCF_014164185.1 Shewanella sp. SG44-6
TCAAATGCTTATTACTAGCTCGCCAACGCTTTTCGCAAGTTATTACGTCCTTCATCGCCTCTGACTGCCAAGGCATCCACCGTATACGCTTGGTCACTTAACCATACAACCCAAATGAGTTTCACACCCTTGAATTAACAAGAGAAGAGCTCTGGGTCGTATCATGACCAGCTGGTTTTTACTTGTCTCACCTCCGGGTAGGAAGTGGACTCGCCTTAGTTTTTT
>NZ_JACJER010000381.1:0-225 GCF_014164185.1 Shewanella sp. SG44-6
GGGCGTTGAGGCTGTAGAATTTCTCCAAAAATGACGTTTCAACGTCTTTTTCATAAATAAAGCAACTTGGTTGTTTTTTGAGCTTGTAGGGTGTCGATGCCTGTGATCTAATAGATATTATTCACCTACAGTAAATTGTTATGGCCAACTACAAGCCTGACTTATCCTGCCAAAGTAAATTCATTCCCATCAATTTTTCAGAGCAAATTTTGCCTGGCACATTCG
>NZ_JACJER010000382.1:0-220 GCF_014164185.1 Shewanella sp. SG44-6
GAATTGAAACCTGTGCAACACCATTACCGATAGAATCCAGCACACCCCATTTTTCAAACATATGGTGGCTAGAAGGTAATAACACATCAGCAAACCAACTGAATTCGGACACGTTGGTGGTCACATGGGCCATGAAGTCGACTTTGCTTAAGGCTTCATCCCAACGTTTCCCTTCAGGATTGGAAAAGTTGAAGTTATTAAAATAAGCTAAAATCACTTT
>NZ_JACJER010000383.1:0-220 GCF_014164185.1 Shewanella sp. SG44-6
GTTGAGGCTGTAGAATTTCTCCAGAAAGACGTTTTCAACGTTTTTTAACAAATAAAGTTAATTGGTTGTTTTTTGAGCTTGTGGCGTATCGATGTCTGTGATCTAATAGATATTATTCACCTACAGTAAATTGTTATGGCCAACTACAAGCCTGACTTATCCTGCCAAAGTAAATTCATTCCCATCAATTTTTCAGAGCAAATTTTGCCTGGCACATTCG
>NZ_JACJER010000384.1:0-219 GCF_014164185.1 Shewanella sp. SG44-6
TGTGACCACCAACGTGTCCGAATTCAGTTGGTTTGCTGATGTGTTATTACCTTCTAGCCACCATATGTTTGAAAAATGGGGTGTGCTGGATTCTATCGGTAATGGTGTTGCACAGGTTTCAATTCAACAACCCTCGATTAAACGTCTATGGGATACCCGTATCGATGAATCTGAAATCCCTTACATGTTAGCTAAAAAGCTGGCTGATAAAGGATTTGA
>NZ_JACJER010000385.1:0-219 GCF_014164185.1 Shewanella sp. SG44-6
AAAGAAGCTTATACTCTGGAAGACACTGTCACTTCATGTTGTGACACTAAACCTTCCTCCTTTGCCAGTACCTGTTGCGAAACTAAATCGACAGCAGTTGCGAACTCATGTTGCGATACTAAACCAGTAACGACTACTGATATAGCACCAAAAAGTAAGCCTCAGAGCCGTTGGATAAGAGTTTGGCACTCTACTTGGAAGGACTTCAAACAAGTACTA
>NZ_JACJER010000386.1:0-218 GCF_014164185.1 Shewanella sp. SG44-6
CGCTGCTCAAGTCCAGCAAGAGTCATTAGCATCAAGGTGGGGGATATAACCCCTCCTTGTGGCGTGCCCTCATCAGTACGATAAAACAGCCCTTTGTCCATAAAACCAGACTTTAACCATTGTTCCAACATTCGTTTATCTATGGCGATGTTATCAATTAGCCATTGATGCCCGATTTTGTCGAAGCAGGATTTGATGTCCCCCTCAAGAACCCATTG
>NZ_JACJER010000387.1:0-218 GCF_014164185.1 Shewanella sp. SG44-6
GGCACCGTCAATGCCATCGATCCGGAAGGCACGCCAGTGACCTACAGCATCGTCAGCGGCAATGACGACGCTTGGTTTGAGATTGACCCCACCACCGGTGTCATCAGCTTGACCCCAGCGGGCGTCGCCGCCGTCGCCAATGACTTTGAAGCCCTGGCGAACGTGCACAATTTAGTCGTCGGCGCCTCAGATGGCGTCAACACCACCAACATTAACGT
>NZ_JACJER010000388.1:0-218 GCF_014164185.1 Shewanella sp. SG44-6
AGCACTTCCTTTGAAGCGCAGGTGACGACGAAATCGTCGGCGTATCCAATAAAGTTGGCTCTGGCACCCTTTTTGAGTGCTGTAGACTTTATGCGCTGCTCAAGTCCAGCAAGAGTCATTAGCATCAAGGTGGGGGATATAACCCCTCCTTGTGGCGTGCCCTCATCAGTACGATAAAACAGCCCTTTGTCCATAAAACCAGACTTTAACCATTGTTC
>NZ_JACJER010000389.1:0-214 GCF_014164185.1 Shewanella sp. SG44-6
CGACGGCGGCCACGCCCGCTGGGGTCAAGCTGATGACACCGGTCACGGGGTCAATCTCAAACCAAGCGTCGTCATTGCCGCTGACGATACTGTAGGTCACTGGCGTGCCTTCCGGATCGATGGCATTGACGGTGCCAATCACAGTGCTGTCGCTGCTGTTTTCAAAATACGTAAAGTTGTAGCTGGTTTCGCCCACGGGTGGGGTGAACTCAGG
>NZ_JACJER010000038.1:0-37571 GCF_014164185.1 Shewanella sp. SG44-6
GTTGGGCGAGTATTGGCGTTCAAGAGGGGCCCCGAGTCAGTTTTATTGCGGCGACTTGCTGCGTCACGGCCAAACGTTAACTCACTTTGTCAATGGATACCAAGGTGAGACCACGCCTATGGTTATCCACTCGGGTTTTAATGAGTTTGATCATGTCGAGATTTTGCAGCAATACAATCCCCAGTGGAATAACTTTGCCAAAATGAATGACGCGCTAAACCAACTGGATGAGCCCAATAAGGCACTGCAGCAAGAATTTTATCAAGCACTTAAACGCTGGATTTCAGGCGATAACCATCATGAGTATAAAGAGAGTTGGCCGCAGTTTCAGGCGCGCTGTATTCGTGCATTGCAAGATATTATTCAACAGCAATTGAGTCATAAACGCCAGTTACGTGCGGTGAATCATGAACCTAAACCGTCTAAAGACATTTTAGTGTTCACCTCAGGCGGTACCATTTCAGTGATCATCCAGCACATATTAAAATTAAACGATCAGCAAACATTAGCAATTAATCAACAAACCAGAAATACCAGCGTGACCAAATTGCTGTTTTCGGAAAATATGCTGAGCGTGGATTATTTTAATAACTATAGCCATCTAGAGCAGGCTGGTGATGAGTGGATCACCTATAAGTAAACTTAAGTGCCGTTACTCGTTTAAAAATAAGCTTTAAATGGAGTAACGTAAATATTGACTGACGCTATCAACAGCCGGTGTTTACTCGCTGAGTTCAGCGAGCAAAACCAATATAACAATTTAACCCGAGTACAATTCATTCGAAGCTATTAACTCGAAAATGATTAACCCAAAATAATAAGGAAATAACATGAACAAGGGCGATTTATTTGATTTAACAGGGAAAGTTGCTTTAGTCACCGGAGCCAGCCGTGGTATTGGCGAGAGTGTTGCTAAAGTATTAGCCCAGTATGGTGCTCATGTAATTGTATCAAGCCGAAAACTTGAAGCCTGCCAAACCGTGGTAGATGAAATTGTTGCCGCAGGCGGCAGTGCACAAGCCATTGCCTGTCATATTGGCGAGTTAGACCAAATTGACTCAATCTTTGCTGCAATCAAACAGCAACATGGCAAGCTGGATATTTTAGTCAATAATGCGGCGGCAAATCCTTATTTTGGTCACATTATCGATACCGATTTAATTGCCTTTCAAAAGACGGTTGATGTGAATATTCGGGGGTATTTCTTTATGTCGACTAAGGGCGCGCAATTAATGAAACACAGTGGCGGTGGCGCTATTGTCAATGTCGCGTCAGTTAATGGCGTGATCCCGGGCGATTACCAAGGTATCTACTCTATTACCAAAGCGGCAGTGATTTCAATGACACAAGCTTTTGCTAAAGAGTGCGCCCAATTTAATATTCGCGTAAATGCATTATTACCCGGTGGTACCGACACTAAATTCGCTTCTGCTTTAGTTGATAACCCAGCCATTCTTAAACAAATGATGCACCACGTACCGATGAAGCGCGTGGCACAACCTGATGAAATGGCCGGCACTGTATTATATTTAGTCTCAAATGCATCAAGCTACACCACAGGTACAGCGATTAATGTTGATGGCGGTTATTTGATTGGTTAACTGCTTAACACACAAGCAGACTCCAATGCCAAACGCTTAAGCCAGCTATATAAGACAAACAACATAAAAATAAAGCATCAATTAACGCTAGGAAGCAAATATGAATAGCGACAAAAACACCAGTGTAAATAGATTATTTGAACCCTTTGTCACAGCATCATTGTCACTCAAAAATAAGACGGTGATGGCGCCAATGACTCGAGCATTTTCGCCTAATTATATCCCTAATGATGAAGTAGCAGCTTATTACCGTAGACGCGCCGAAGGCGATGTAGGCCTGATTATTACCGAAGGGACATTTATCTCCCATGAAGGGGCGAATGGATACGAGAATGTGCCAGCTATTTATGGTGACCAAGCCTTAGCAGGTTGGAAGCATGTTGTTGATGAAGTGCATGCTGTTGGCGGCAAAATTGCGCCCCAACTTTGGCATGTGGGTTCGGTAAGAAAGTCAGGTATAGGTCCACACAAAGAGGCACCAGCCTATAGCCCTTCAGGTTTGTATAAGCCTGGTGCTGCTAACGGCGTTGCCATGACCCAAGACGATATCGACGCCGTGGTTGCGTCATTTGCTCAAGCCGCGCTCGATGCTAAAAACATCGGTTTTGATGCCATCGAGGTGCATGGCGCTCATGGCTACTTAGTTGATCAGTTTTTCTGGGAAGGGACCAATCAACGCACCGACAAATATGGTGGTTCATTAGAAAATCGCACCCGTTTTGGTGTTGAAATCGTGAATGCCATCCGCGCCGCTGTGGGTAATGACTTTACCATTATCTTCCGTTTTTCGCAGTGGAAACAACAAGATTACAACGCCAAGTTGTGCCAAACACCTGAAGAACTTGATACATTTTTAGGTTTATTAAGTGATGCTGGCGTTGATATTTTCCATGCCAGTACTCGTCGTTTTTGGGTTGCAGAATTTGCGGGTTCAGATCTTGGGCTTGCAGGTTGGACTAAAAAATTGACCAACAAGCCGGTGATCACTGTGGGTAATGTCGGCCTAGATGCTGATTTTATCGGTGAGGGCAATGCTGATTTGTCGGGTACATCAAATCCAACTGGTATTGATGAGTTATTAGTGCGCTTAAACAATGATGAATTTGATTTAGTTGCCATTGGGCGGGCGTTATTAGTTGATCCTCAGTGGGTTAAAAAAATCCAGCACAACGCCATTGATGAAATTAAACCGTTTAATAAGAAGTCATTAATGTCGTTGAGTTAATCGCTTCAGTCAGTGGGTCTAGGCTCATTACCACAGCGATTAGCGCCGTTATTACCGGGTAAAAGGATACAGTAATGAATTTTGAATACAGCGAAAAAGTTCAAGGATTAATCAAGCGAGTCAACGACTTTATGGATTTACATGTATTTCCTGTCGAAGAAGAAATGCATAAGCAAGTTGAGCTCGAACCATGGTCAACGCCGCCGTTAATGGAACAACTTAAAGCCAAAGCCAAAGCTGAAGGTTTATGGAATTTGTTTCTACCGGTTGCTTACGGTAAATACAGTGCTGGATTAACTAATTTAGAATATGCCCCGTTGGCTGAAATTATGGGCAAGGTTATGTGGGCGCCAGAAGTGTTTAACTGCGCGGCACCCGACACCGGCAACATGGAAGTACTGGCCAAATACGGTAATGAAGCACAAAAGAAACAATGGTTAGAGCCTTTACTGGACGGAAAAATACGCTCTGCTTTTGCAATGACAGAACCTGAAGTCGCCTCAAGCGATGCCACTAATATTGAACTGAGCATAGTGCGTGATGGCAATGAATACGTGATTAATGGCCGCAAGTTTTACATTAGCGGCGCATGTCGCAAACAGTGTGAAATCATGATTGTGATGGGTAAAACAGATGCTGAAAATAGCAACCGTTATATTCAGCAATCTCAAGTGCTTGTACCGATGAATACCCCTGGTGTCACCATGGTAAGACCGATGAAAGTGTTCGGCTATGATGATTCACCTGAAGGCCATGCTGAGGTAACGTTTACTGATGTGCGTGTGCCGCTGGATAACATTATCGCTGGTGAAGGCAAAGGTTTTGAAATTGCGCAAGGACGTCTTGGCCCTGGGCGTATTCATCACTGCATGCGTTCAATCGGTATTGCTCAGCGCGCGCTCGATTTAATGTGCAAACGCGTTGGCGAGCGTATTGTATTTGGTCAACCTATGATCAAACAGCAGTCGGTTCGCGAAGATATAGCCAAATCAGCCTGCCAAATTGAACAAGCACGTTTGATGACCTTAAAAGCAGCCCAGAAAATGGACACAGAAGGCAATAAAGCGGCTAAAGAATTGATCGCTATGATTAAAATTGTTGCCCCAAGTATGTCTCTTGATGTGATCGACCGCGCGATTCAATGCCATGGCGCTGTGGGTGTCAGTCAAGATACTTTCTTAGCGCATGCCTGGGCTGGCCAGAGAACATTGCGTTTAGCGGATGGTCCAGATCAAGTGCATATGATGCAGCTGGGGCGTGATTTAGTAAAAAAGATAGTTGGGTAAATAAATGCTTAGGGTGAAACGCAGTAAGCGTTTCACCCCGTAATCGTACTTTTTCTCAGCCAAGCTAAATCCATCAAACAACGAGAGTATTGCTAAATGTCACAAGTATTCCCCATTGATAATGAACAACTTAGCGCTTATTTAGAGCAGCATGTCGCCGACTTTACAGGGCCGATCACCTTAGAAAAATTTTCAGGTGGTCAATCCAATCCCACTTACAAAGTGACCTCGCCAACAGGTGTGTATGTGTTGCGTCGTCAACCGCCGGGTAAATTATTAAAATCAGCCCATGCAGTCGATCGTGAATATCGGGTATTAGATGCACTAAAAGACAGTGATGTACCAGTGGCAAAAGTATTTCACCTGTGTGAAGACTGCAGCGTTATTGGTTCAATGTTTTATCTGATGGAGTTTTGCGATGGCACTGTGTATTGGAGTGCATCATTAGCCGAAATAGACAGTAATGATCGACGCTCAGCTATGTATGACGCGATGAATAAAGTCCTGGTCGCGCTGCACAGTGTCGATGTTGATGCCGTCGGTTTAGCTGATTATGGTAAAGCGGGCAATTACTTTGAACGTCAACTCGGTCGCTGGACATCACAATATCGCGCCACAGAATTACACAAAATTGCTGCCATGGATGCCTTAATTAACTGGCTTGAAGATAATCTACCCAGTGATGATGGTCGTGTTTGCTTAGTACATGGTGACTTTCGCTTAGACAACATGATGTTTGCCAAAGATTCACCAGAGGTTATTGCTTTACTGGATTGGGAATTATCGACCTTAGGCCATCCCTTTGCTGATTTAGCATACCAATGTATGCAACTGCGGATGCCAGCAGGCATGGGCAGCATTGATGGTTTAAAAGATATCGACCGCGCCAGCTTAGGGATTCCGTCTGAAGAAGAATATGTCGCTCGATATTGCCAACGCATGGGTATTGAGCAGATTGAGCACTGGGGCTTTTATTTGGCATTCAGTTTCTTCCGCTTAGCAGCGATTGCACAAGGTGTCGCCAAACGAGCAACAGAAGGTAATGCCTCCAATGAACACGCTAATAAAGTGGGATCATTTGTTGAGCCTCTGGCCAAAATGGCCTTAGACGTCATTGCTTGCGAAGCTAAAAAATAACATCAGATCAGCCGTATGATAAAACAACATCAAAAAGACCATCAATTACAGGAGTAACTCGCATGGATCCATTATTAGACTTTACCGGTAAGGTTGCTGTTATCACTGGCGCGGCTCAAGGCTTTGGTCAGTTACTGGCACAAGAATTAGCCAAACGCGGTGCTAAGTTAGTAATTAGTGACATTAATGAAGCTGGTGTTCGTAAGGTGGCGGATGATATTGCCTCTCGTGGCGCTGAGGTTATCGCGATGAAATGTGATGTGTCAAAAGATGCCTCGTGTAAAGCTATGGTTGATACTGCGATTGAACATTTTGGCCGAGTGGATATTGGGGTAAACAATGCCGGTGTTGCCCATGAATTTATGCAGCTTCATCTTATAGATGAAGCGATTATGGACAGTCAATTTGCGATCAATGTTAAAGGCGTGCAGTTTGGTATGCGTTATCAAATACAGCAAATGCTCAAACAAGGTGAGGGCGCGATCCTCAACGTGAGTTCTATGGCTGGGTTAGTCGGCGCCGCCAGAGGCAGTGCTTATTCTATGGCTAAACATGCGGTAATTGGCTTAACCAAAACCGGCGCGGTTGAGTACGGCCGTAATAATATTCGTATCAATGCGATATGCCCATTTTTTACCCTGACAGCTATGGTGACCAATTTTGCTGATGCAGAAAAGCAACAGAAAATGGCCGTTGGCGCGCCAATGAATCGCTTAGGTGAGCCGAAAGAAATTGTCGCCGTCATGCTGATGATGTTATCTCCTGCCAATACCTATATGACAGGCCAATGTATTGCGGTCGACGGTGGCGTATCAGCCTATTAAATTTGCGCTTTGCAGTCAGTGTTATTGACACGCCAACTCGTGCCGTTAGCGTAAACACTTGCTGAGTCGTTCGCTAAGTCATTTCCACGTTATAGAAGAAAACACAATAAGAAGAGAATATTATGCCTGCGACGTTAATGAATCAACGTGACCTAGAATTTATGCTGTATGAACTGTTTGATAGTGAAGCATTAACCAGCAGAGATCGCTATCAAGATCATGATCGCCAAACGTTTAATGAGGTGGTCAATACTGCCAAAATAATTGCAGAAAAATATTTTCTTCCTATTCGTCAAAAGCTCGATAGCCATCAGCCAACTTTTGACGGCAAAAAAGTACACATTATCCCAGAACTTAAAACCGCTATCGACGCAGTAAACGAGTCGGGCATTGGCGCTGCAACAGCAGATTATGAGTTAGGTGGCATGCAACTGCCGCCAATCATTGCCAGTGCAGCAGGGGCGTATCTCAGTGTTGCCGGTGGTGTTGGCATGGGGTACAACATGTTGACCACGGCAAATGCCAATTTACTGCAAGCCCATGGCAATGCTGAGTTGATTGAAACCTGGGTTAAACCTATGCGAGAAGGTCGATTTATGGGCACTATGGCCATGACAGAGCCCGGTAGCGGATCTGCTTTAGGTGATTTAATTACCAAAGCGGTAAAAGCCGATGATGGTACATATCGGATTACGGGCAATAAAATCTATATTTCCGGTGGCGATCACGATTTAAGCGACAACATCGTTCATTTAGTATTGGCTCGAATTCAAGGTGCACCTAAAGGTGTTAAAGGCATTTCGTTATTTGTGGTACCTAAGTTTTTACTTAATGATGATGGCAGCATTGGCGCAGACAATGACGTCGCTCTGGCTGGTTTGTTTCATAAAATGGGGGGGCGCGCGCAAACGTCAACGGCACTGAGTTTCGGTGAAAAACAGGGCTCCATTGGCTATTTAGTCGGTGAAGAACATTGTGGCTTGAAGTATATGTTTCACATGATGAACGAAGCCCGCATTATGGTCGGCACTAGTGGCGCAGTTTTGGCGGTGGCCGGATATCAATATTCAGTCGATTACGCCAAAAATCGCCCCCAAGGTCGGTTACCCTCGTGTAAAGATCCACAATCACCTATGGTGAATATCATTGAGCATGCTGATGTAAAACGCATGTTGTTAGCACAAAAAGCCTATGCGGAAGGGGCAATGGCGTTAGTGCTATATGGTACTCAATTAAGTGATGATGAACGTACTGCCGTCACAGTCGAGCAACGCCAACATGCCCATATACTGTTGGATTTCTTAACCCCCATAATTAAAACGTGGCCGTCAGAATATGGCCCCAAAGCCAATTCACTGGCGATTCAAGTGATGGGCGGTCACGGTTATATTAACGAGCATCCGGTTGAAATGTTCTATCGTGATAATCGCTTAAACCCGATCCATGAAGGTACTACTGGGATTCAATCATTAGATTTGCTCACCCGCAAAGTACCGATGAATAACTTACAAGGCTATAAAGCGACCTTAGCTGAAATGGTCATCACCATTGATGAGGCAAAACACTATCCGAGTTTACATGAGTTTTCTAGTCAATTAACCCAAGCCGTTGCGACCTTAAGTACCACAACCGAGGCCGTGTTAGCGGCAATGTCGACTAAGAATATTGATCTCGCTTTGGCCAATTCGGTTAAATATTTAGAGTTGTTTGGTCATGTGATTATTGCCTGGTTGTGGCTCAAGCAAAGTATTGTCGCCACTAAAGCGATAGCTGAACAACCGCATCAAGCTGATATGGATTTTTATCAAGGTAAATTGCTGGCGTGTCAGTATTTTTATCGCTTTGAATTACCTGAAATTAACGTCTGGTCAAACCTACTCGTTACCACTGACAGCACCAGCTTTGATATGCAGCCTGATTGGTTCTAATGTGAATTAACCCGACTTAAGGCGCTGTTAGGCTGATTGGTTTTGCCTAGCTTTAGGTGAGCGTTATAAAATCCAATCTAATGAAAACATTACCGCCCAGTGCAGTAATGTTTTTTGTTGTTAAAGCTCTCAAGATATTTGTTTCTGTTAGCTGCCTTCCAAACGCCAAGCTATTCATATTGTGAATAACTTAGTATCAAAACTATTCATTTGTTTAATTTACCTAGCGCAACTAGCATGAGATATCGCTTAAATTTCATTCATGGATAGTACCGCGAAAGTATCAGAGGAAAGGGAATAATGCCGACAAAAATTAATCGCAATGATATTGCCAACTATATTGGCTACCAAGCAGCCGCTACAAACTGGTTTCAAATCACTCAGGATCAAATTAATCAATTTGCCGATTGCACTCTCGACCATCAATTTATTCACGTCGATGAAGAAAAAGCGAAAGCCACTCCTTTTGGTTCCACCATTGCCCATGGTTTTTTATCATTATCAATGTTGTCTCATTTTGCTGAAGAATTTAGCCTGCTTATTGATGGCTTCTATATGGGGCTCAATGCCGGTTTCGATAAAGTCAGATTTTTGCAACCCGTTACCGTCAATAGCCGCATTAGGGCACATGCGAAAATCCTTTCTATTGAAGAAAAAAAGCCGGGGCAATTTCGCTTATCGACCGAAGTGACCATTGAGATTGAAGGCGTTGATACACCGGCATTAGTTGCTGAGTGGATATCAGTACAAATGGTTAACTAATATTGGTTAAGTGATGATCGTTAATTCATCATGCTGGCACAGACAAAATAATAACAAATAAAAATAAACAGTTAAGGTAATAACATGACTATCAGTTTTGCAGGAAAAGTGGCTATTGTTACTGGGGCAGGTAACGGATTAGGCCGTTCACACGCGTTGGAATTAGCTAGACGTGGCGCCAAAGTCGTTGTTAATGATTTAGGCGGCGCACGTGATGGCAGCGGTGCATCTTCTGCAGCGTCACAAGAGGTGGTGCAGTTAATTGAAGCAATGGGCGGTGAAGCGATTAGCCATGGCGCTAACGTTGCCCATTTTGATCAAGTACAAGACATGGTGCAACAAACCATGGATAAATGGGGATGTGTCGATATTTTAATCAATAACGCCGGTATTTTACGTGATAAGTCGTTTTCAAAGATGACCTTAGATGACTTTAAACTGGTCATGGACGTGCATGTGATGGGCTCGGTTAACTGCACTAAAGCTGTATGGGACATCATGAAGCAGCAAAATTACGGTCGAATCGTGATGACGACGTCATCGAGTGGTATGTACGGTAACTTTGGTCAAGCCAATTATGGCGCGGCTAAAATGGCGCTGATTGGCCTAATGAATACCTTAGTGCTGGAAGGTGCGAAAAATAATATCCATATTAATGCGCTAGCACCTACGGCTGGCACACGTATGACCGAAGATTTAATGCCTGAAGAAATCGTTAAAGCCTTTGCACCAGAAGCGGTCACCGCAGGCATGTTGACTTTGTGTGACGATGACGCGCCCAATCGATTCATTTTATGTGCTGGCGCAGGCGGTTATTCAAGCGCGAGTATCTTCGAAACCGATGGCTGCTTTATTCCTAGCGCGAAACAAAGCCCAGAAACTGTGCGTGAACATTGGGATCAACTCACCGATCAATACAATCAAAAAGCCTTAGTGTCGGGTTCGCAACAAGGCGAGAAGTTTGTGATGAAAGCCATGGCGTTTATGAAATCTCAGCCGCGCTAAGCTAGAGTTAATTAATTAGCTGCACACATCATTAAAAAAAGGATTTGTCATGAGAGAAGCCGTCATTGTTTCAGCCGCCAGAACACCAATTGGTAAAGCCTATCGCGGCGCCTTTAACGATTTATCTGCCCCCACGTTAGCCGCTATTGCGGTTAATGCCGCAGTAGAAAGAGCCGGAATCGATCCAAATGAAATTGAAGACTGTATTTTTGGCGCCGCCTTAACTCAAGGTAACCAAGGCATGAATTTTGGTCGCCAAGTGGCCATGGCGGCGCAATTACCTGTGTCGGTGCCGGGCATGACGGTTGATCGCCAATGTTCATCAGGACTCATGTCTATTGCTATAGCTGCCAATCATATTGTTTGTGATGGTGCCCAAGTTGTGGTTGCCGGTGGTTGTGACTCTATCAGCTTGGTTCAAAACGATAAGATGAACATGCATCGCGCGGTAGATCCTAGCGTGAAAGCCTATCGACCAGCGATTTATATGCCGATGCTCGATACGGCTGAAGTGGTGGCTAAGCGATATAATATTTCACGCGAGGCACAAGATGCCTATGCATTATCCTCTCAGCAACGCACCGCAATCGCACAGTCACAAGGCCGATTTGATGCTGAAATAGTCCCGGTCAGTTGCACTATGCTGATAATGGATAAAGTCAGCGGTGAAATCAGTAAACAGCAAGTGACCTTAACTCAAGATGAAGGCAATCGCCCATCGACAAATTTAGAAGCTCTAGCTGGCTTAAAAGCGGTTAAAGAAAATGGATCGATTACCGGTGGCAATGCATCACAACTATCAGACGGTGCAGCAGCGGTTGTGGTAATGGAACGTGAACTCGCCGAGCAACGAGGTTTAACACCATTAGGCGCGTATCGAGGCATGGTGGTGAGTGGATGTGAGCCAGATGAAATGGGCATAGGACCTATCTATGCAATTCCGAAACTGCTTGAGCGAAATGGCCTTAGCATTGACGACATAGGTTTATGGGAAATCAATGAAGCGTTTGCGGTTCAGGTCATTTATTGTGCTGAATATCTCGGCATTCCCGCCGATCGTTTAAATGTCGACGGCGGCGCAATCTCAATCGGTCACCCTTATGGTATGAGCGGCACACGTATGGTGATGCACGCCTTAATTGAAGGTAAAAGCCGCGGCATTAAATATGTGGTTGTCAGTATGTGTATTGGCGGTGGTCAAGGCGCGGCTGGGTTATTTGAAGTGTTATAAAATGACGCTTAAAAGATCAACAGCCATTGTTAATGGTTCGTTAAGTTTAAATTTAAGATTGGTGTGTAGATTTAAGGTTAGTGCTCAGTTTAATGACGCTGATGACATGATGCAAAATAATAATAAACACAGATAGCGGCTCGGGTATTAGGTTCTGTTGCGTATTTGAGATGGACTTTGCAGCTGCTAATAACATTACATTTTGGGGACAATATTATGGAAAAAATTTGGCTTGAAAAGAGTTATCCGCCCGGGGTTGAGTTTGAAATCGATCCTGATAAATATAATTCTTTGGCAGATTTATTTTTAAAATATACCACGTTATACGCCGATAATACTGCATTTATTAATATGGATGTCAGTATTACTTATCAGCAACTAGCTCAGCAAGCGACTGATTTTGCTGCCTACTTACAGCAAGATTTGCGGTTAGTTAAAGGCGACAAATTTGCCATCATGATCCCCAATACACTGCAATATCCTATCGCGCTATTTGGTGCGCTGATTGCCGGACTGACCATTGTAAACGTTAATCCATTGTATACCGCCCGCGAATTAGAACATCAATTAAAAGACTCTGGTGCCAAAGGGATCCTTATCCTCGAAAATTTTGCTCATGTATTGCAAGCCGTGATCGATAAAACTGATATTAAGCATGTGATCACCACAGGTGTCGGTGACCGATTAGGGCTTATAAAAGGTGCATTAGTTAACGGCGCCATTAAGCATGTTAAAAAGCTGATCCCTGCGTTTGAGTTGCCCAATGCGGTTAAATTTAATGATGCGATGTCCAAAGGCAGCAAACTGAATTTTGTCGCCGTTCCCGTTGTCGGTTCTGATTTGGCTTTTTTACAATATACAGGTGGTACTACAGGTCCATCAAAAGGGGCAATGCTGACTCATCGCAACATGGTTGCTAATCTTGAACAGTCCAATGCTGTGACTAAAAATATCTTTGAAGTGGGTAAAGAGATCATTGTCACCGCATTACCGCTTTATCATATTTATGCGTTGACCTCTAATTGCTTAGCCTTTTTGCCATTTGGTGGCATCAATCTATTAATTACCAATCCACGTGACATGGCGGGATTTGTTAAAGAGTTGGCTAAATATCGCTTTACCATTATTACTGGCGTCAACACGCTATTTAACGGATTGTTACATACTCCTGGCTTTGACAAGCTTGATTTCAGCGCTTTAAAAATGGGCTTTGGCGGCGGCATGTCAGTGCAACGTCCTGTGGCTGAACATTGGGAAAAAGTCACTAAAAGTCGTCTTTTAGAAGGCTACGGCTTAACTGAATGTGCGCCTTTAGTGACTATGAGTCCTTATAATCAAAAAAGTTACAATGGATCGATTGGTTTGCCTGCTTCATCAACTGATATTCGCCTGGTTGGGGCAGATGGTGAAGAAGTGGCATTAGGTGAGCCAGGGGAAATGTGGGTTAAAGGCCCTCAAGTGATGAAAGGTTACTACAATCGCCAAAAAGCAACGGATGAAGTGCTCATTGATGGCTGGTTAGCCACAGGTGATATTGCCACCATGGATGAAAATGGTTTCTTTAAAATTGTTGATCGTAAAAAAGACATGATCAATGTGTCTGGCTTCAATGTGTTTCCAAATGAGATTGAAGAAGTACTCGTGATGCATGAAGGCATACTTGAAGCCGCTGCGGTAGGGACCTCATGTGATATTACCGGCGAGCGAGTCAAAGTGTACATAGTGCGTAAAGATCCTAACCTTACCGAGCAAGATGTGTTTGATCATTGTAATAAAATGCTGACCAACTATAAGCGCCCTAAGGTGATTGAATTTATGAATGAATTACCGAAAAGTAACGTCGGTAAAGTGTTACGTAAAGACCTTCGTAACATGGCATAAGCTTGGTCGAAACGGATCACTCGTGGCTATAGCGTTAAGCTTATAGCCTTCATAAAGCGCTAAGTGATATGCAGCAATAATTGGTCACTGTGTATTAGTCACTAAAATCACTGTCGGCATTGATTGCCGACAGGTTAACCATAAGAATGTTATGTTAGAAATTTATGCCGGTGAAACGGCCTTAACAACAATCCATCAAGATGGATTTTCTCCAGCATTATTTAGCTCTTTTCTTGGTGCAAGTGGTGGGCCGAAATGGTTTACTTTACTGGGATTAGACAAGTATATCTTTGGTGAATTTTTTAATGGCAGACAACAGCCGTTAAATGTCATTGGCTCAAGTGCGGGAGCATTTCGCGCCGCATGTTTTGCGCAAAGAGATCCCGTCGCAGCAATAGAGCGATTAGCTAAACATTACAGTGAAACCGTGTATTCAGATGACACTAAGCCACAAGCTGACGAAATAACCGCTAAAGCGATAGCGTTACTTGATGAGTTATTTGGCGATACGGGGGCAACTGAAATCATTAATAATAGTGTTTTTAAAGCCCATTTTATTGTGGCTAAATGTCATGGATTGGTGGCGTCTGAAAACAAACTAAAACAAGGTGCCGGGTTACTCAATAGCTTTCTGAGAAACGCGTTAAGTCGGCCATTACTCAAAAGCCAGTATGAGCGCTACATTTTTCAGCATCATCAAAGTGATTTAACCATTTTTGACCCTGACCATATCCCCACCACGTCAGTGCCATTAAGCCTACACAATATCAAAACAGCATTGTTGGCATCTGGCTCAATTCCGCTGGTGATGCAAGGGATAAACAACATTGCAGATTGTCCTCCTGGCATGTATCGTGATGGCGGCATCATTGATTATCATTTTGATTTTCAAATTAAAAATGAGGGGCTAACTCTTTATCCTCATTTCAGTTCCAGCTTAAAGGCGGGCTGGTTTGACAAAAACTTATCTCGAAAAGTCAGGCTAGAACATTACGACAACACAGTATTATTGTGTCCATCAGCAGAATTTATTGATTCGTTGCCTTATCATAAAATCCCTGATCGCAAAGATTTTGTTGAAATGAAACCTGCTCAACGGATCCAATACTGGCGACAGGTTTTTGTTGAAAGTGAAAAACTTGCCCAGCACTTTAAACACTTTTATCAAACGCAAAATATCAACAGTATAAAAAGCATCAAGCAACTCATCCGGTGACAAGGTTAATCCATCATTTGCCATCATTTTTAGAGATCGATTATTGATATTCACTCACATATAAAGGGAATCAAATATGAGTACCTATACCGCCATTAACTTAGTCGCCCGTCCTCAAGGTGGCCCAATTGGCCCAGAATTATTTGAAATTGTCGAAAAGCCAATGCCGGCAGTGGCACAAGGGCAGTTTTTAGTTAAGCAACATCATATGTCACTTGATCCGGCCATGTTTGGCTGGATGAGCCCAGATACCGAAAGTTATATTCCTCCTGTCACCTTGGGCGAGGTTATGCGCAGCTCTGGCATAGGTGAAGTTGTCGAAAGTCACCACCCTGACTTTACTGTTGGCGACCGAGTGATGGGGATGATGGGTTGGCAAGAATATTTTCTAAGTAATGGTGCCGGTTTGCATAAAGTGACGGCGCCATTACCCGATGAAGCTATTTTATCGGTATTTGCTTTGCCTGGGTTAACGGCGACACAAGGACTGTTCAACGTAGGAAAGCCACAAAAAGGTGAAACCATCGTAGTCTCTGGTGCCGCGGGTTCTGTAGGATCGATTGTGGGTCAACTGGCTAAAGCTGATGGCTTAAGAGTCATTGGCGTAGTCGGCAGTGATGAAAAAGCGGATTGGATAATTAACGAGCTAGGTTTCGATGGTGCGATTAATTACAAGACCGATGATTTAGCAGCAAAACTGGCTGAATTAACCCCTGATGGTGTTGATGTGTATTTTGAAAACACTGGTGGTCCTATCCAGCATCATGTGTTTGCCAAAATGAATCCCCATGGGCGTATTGTGGTGTGTGGCATGATTGCTGATTATCCCAAAGCGGTACCTGATTTAGGCCCAAGCTGGGTGCAGATAATTAAAAAAAGGCTCATTATCCAAGGCTTTACTATGCCAGATCATTTTGGTGATGTACCGGCATTACTCGAAAAATTAACCCCTTATGTCATGAAAGGGCAGATTAAACATCGCGCCCATGTATTAATTGGACTTGAGTCGGCCATCACTGGCTTAAACTTGTTTTTCACTGGTCAAAACAAAGGCAAGCTCATCGTTAAATTATAAAATCATCCTTCAATTAATTCACTTTCACTCAACATGCATGGTGGCGGGAGCCATTACCACCATGCTGTCAAAGGGATTGACTATGAACAAGCGTAATAAACGTATTGTTATTAGCATTAGTTCGGTGCTGTTAACGGCTGCAGCGTTTTCGATTAACGCGGCAAACCAAGTCAGTAATATTGATGATAATAGCTTTAATTGCATCAGAGATATGTCACCTGTTCGCCATTTTTATGTCGATAACCTGCTTGGTAATACTCAAGGTACTTTAGCTGTTGCTAATAATCCTGAAGGTGCCGTTTATCCTGAAGGATCTGTGGTGCAGTTAGTGCCTACTGAAGTAATGGTTAAACGCGAAGCGGGCACTTTTCCTGCCACCGGTGACTGGGAGTTTTTTGAATTAGAAGTCGATGAACAAGGCTCAACTATCACTAAACGTGGATTCACGGATGTGAATAACCGTTTTGGCGGTAACTGTTTTACTTGCCATTTACCTGCAGCTGAAAAGTGGGATTTTGTTTGTGAATCAGGTCATGGTTGCGAGCCTATCCCGATAGATCACAGTATGACAGGTGCATTGCAGCGTTCGGACCCGCGTTGCGGTGAACCAGAACTGCAAGATGGCGATACATTTGCCTTGTTTAAACTTAACTCTATGGTTGTGCTTGGCAGTGCCAAGAAATGGCTTGAAGATTTATTTTAATCTTTAAATAACCTTGTGTTCACCCATCCAAGTCAGGCGATATATATGAGCGAAATGAATACCCATTATAGAAATTGCAATATTTGTGAAGCCATGTGTGGCTTGGAAATTGTCTATCAAGATAAACAAATCATCTCGATTAAAGGTGACCAACTTGATCCCTTTAGCCAAGGTTATAATTGCCCTAAAGCACTTGCTTTAGAAGATTTCTATACTGATAAAGATCGCTTAAAAACGCCGATAAAACGAACCGCTTCTGGTTGGCAAGCTATTAGTTGGGATGACGCTTTTAGCGAGATAGTCGCTAAGTTTAAAAGCATTCAACAGCAACACGGGAAAAATTCGTTAGCCGTTTATCTCGGCAATCCCAATGCCCATAGTCTGGGGAATGCGCTATTCCTCAAGCCTTTTTTGAAGTCACTTGGCACAATAAATCGTTTTAGTTCAGCCTCTGCTGACCAATTGCCGCATCATGTCGCGGCTAACTTTATGTTTGGCGCTGGTATGTTAATCCCGGTCCCCGACATTGATAGAACTGACTTTATGTTGATCATAGGGGCTAATCCTGTGGTATCCAATGGCAGTATGATGACTGCGCCCAATGTTATTGGCCGTATGAAGGCTATTCAACAGCGTGGCGGAAAAATTGTCGTGGTTGACCCTCGTAGAACCCGTACCGCTAAAATTGCCGACCAACATTTGTTTATTCGCCCAGAGAAAGATGCCTTTTTACTGCTCGCCTTGATCCATTGTGTGTTTGAGCGTAACAAGGTTAATTTAGGTCATTTAGAACACTTAGTAGAGGGGCTTGATGATGTTGCTAAACTTGCCAAAACCTATTCACCCGATGTGGTTGCAAGCATAGTCGGCATTGATGCGAGTACTATTTACACCTTGGCCGATGATATGTTGTTGGCAGATTCCGCTGTGTGTTACAGCCGCATGGGAGCATCTACGCAAACATTTGGTGGCTTATGTTTATGGCTTACCAATGTACTCAATATAATCACAGGCAATTTTGATCGCGCCGGTGGTGCCATGTTTCCACAACCTGCCTTTGATTTACTGCGTAACCATCAAGTCGGCCATAAAAGTTCGTTTGGCCAGCATCAAACCCGAGTGCGTAAGTTACCATTTTTTAATGGTGAGTTTCCGGTTGCTTCTTTGGCTGAAGAAATACAAACACCGGGAGAAGGCCAGATTAAAAGCTTGATAACCGTTGCTGGAAATCCGGTATTGTCGGCCCCCAGTGGTCATCAATTAGCCCAAGCCTTCGCAGGTTTAGATTATATGGTTTCGGTCGATATTTACCTCAATGAAACCACTAAATATGCCGACATTATTCTGCCGGGCACCACGGGCGTTGAGAATTCGCACTTTGATATTTTCTTTAACTCATTCTCGGTTAGAAACACAGTAAAATACTCAGCGCCATTGTTTGAAAAACAAGTCGATCAACGTAGCGACTGGCAAATACTCAAAGAAATTTCTGCGCGAATGCTTAATATTGCAGCAGATGATCCGATGCAAAAAATCACTCCCGAAATCATTTTGGATATGGAACTCAAACAAGGCCCTTATGGCGAGCAAGGCATGAGTTTACAAAGGTTAATCGATAACCCTCACGGTATCGATATCGGCCCATTAATGCCGTGTTTAACAGAACGAATTAAAACCGCTAACGGCAAAATCGATCTTTTTCCGCAAGTATTTAGTGATGATTTGCCCAGATTGCAAGCTGTGATGACACCCGTTTCTCGCGATCTGGCTTATCCATTTGAATTAATTGGGCGTCGACTGGTTAAAAGCCATAATACCTGGACCCAAAATTCAGCACGGCTCATCAAAGGTAAAAATCCTTGTACTTTAGAAATGAATTCACAAGATGCGCACCAGTTGGGTATTGAACAAGGCCAGCTGGTGACGGTCAGTTCGGCAGTGGGCCAAATTGATATTGAAGTGGTTCTCACCGATGATATTCAAGCGGGTGTGGTGACCATACCCCAAGGTTGGGGCCATAATCAGCAGGGCACAAACATGTCGATTGCCGCCACTCAGCCAGGCGTGAGCATTAATGATTTAACAGATGCCAGTCGAGTTGATATGCTCACGGGGAATGCAGCATTTAATGGTACGCCAGTTGCTATCACTTTAGTGTTAAAAGAAGGGCGCTAAGTACAAAGTGTCCTAACTAAGCCAGCGGGCTTTTGTTACAATCGATAAAACTGATATCAATTAATATTTTGCTGCTGGTAAATGCTATTAGCGCCAAACGAAATCAATGAAAAGGTAGAGCATGTTTAAAAGTACACAGAATTATATTGCATCCAGCGACCTCACCATGGCGGTAAATGCGGCCATTTCATTAGAGAAACCATTATTAATCAAAGGCGAGCCTGGAACCGGTAAAACCCAGTTAGCCGAAGAGTTAGCTAAATCACTCAATTGCAAACTGTACCAATGGCACATTAAATCGACCACTAAAGCGCAACAAGGGCTTTACGAATACGATGCTGTATCGCGCTTACGCGACAGTCAGTTAGGTGATGTTCGCGTGCATGATATTGGCAACTATATCGTAAAAGGTAAGTTGTGGCAGGCGTTTGAGGAAGAGCAAAGATCGATATTGTTGATTGATGAAATCGATAAAGCCGATATTGAGTTTCCAAATGATTTACTGCAAGAACTCGATAAAATGGAGTTTTATGTCTATGAAACTCAACAAGTGATTAAGGCCAAACAAAGGCCCATCATTATCATCACCTCAAATAACGAAAAAGAGTTACCTGATGCTTTTTTAAGGCGCTGTTTTTTCCATTACATTAAGTTTCCTACTAAAGCTGAAATGGAAAAAATTATCGATGTGCATCATCCTGATGTTAAACAAGCTTTATTAACACAAGCACTAGAGGTGTTTTTTGATTTACGTGAGGTCAATGGCATTAAGAAAAAACCCTCAACATCAGAATTAATTGATTGGCTCAAGCTACTGATTTCCGACGACATCTCACAAGACATCTTGCTCGATAATAAATCAGATATTATTCCCTTGTTTGGCGCGCTGTTAAAAAATGAGCAAGACGTTTCACTGATTGAAAAATTGGCCTTTATGAGTCGTAGAAACAGGTGATTTAACAGTGTTTATTGATTTTTTTCTTACCCTAAAAAAACACAAGGTGCCTTGTAGCTTACGCGAGCTATTAGATCTTATAGCCTTGCTCAAAAAAGGGCTGATTTTTGCCAACGTAGACGATTTTTATAACCTTGCCAAAATCGTCATGGTTAAAGATGAAATACACTACGACAGATATGACAAGGCTTTTGCTGAGTACTTTAACGGCATAGAGAGTATTGATATTTTCGATAAGATCTTGCCGGAAGACTGGCTCAGAAAAGAATTCGAAAAACACCTTAGCCAAGAAGAAAAGGATCAACTCAAATCACTTGGTGGCCTTGAAGCGTTAATGAAGGCGTTAAAAGAGCGTTTGGAAGAACAAAAAAAGCGTCATGCTGGCGGTAATAAATGGGTCGGAACAGGTGGTACATCACCCTTTGGGGCTTATGGTTATCATCCCGAAGGGATCAGAGTCGGCCAAGATAAAAATCGTAATAACAGTGCCGTGAAAGTATGGGACAAGCGCGAGTTTAAAAATTTCGACCAAGATCGCGAATTAGGCACCCGTAATATCAAGTTGGCCCTTAAAAAGCTAAGAAAGTTTGCTCGTACCGGCGCCAGTGAAAAGCTCGACATCAATACTACGATTAGCTCAACCGCTAAAAATGGTGGCATGTTAGATGTGCATATGGAGCCAGAACGCCATAATGCCGTTAAAGTGCTGATGTTTTTCGATATTGGCGGCTCGATGGATGATTATATCCATACTTGCGAAGAGCTGTTCTCCGCGGCCCACAGCGAATTTAAACATTTAAAGTTTTTCTATTTTCATAACTGTGTTTACGATCAACTGTGGCAAGACAACAACCGCCGCTTTGATAAAACCATCGATCTTGAAGAAATTATCAGAACATTTTCATCTGACTATAAAGTGATTTTCGTCGGCGATGCCACCATGGGACCTTATGAGATTATTGCTAAAGGTGGCAGTGTTGAACACTGGAATGAAAAACCAGGTATTGAATACATGAATCGATTGCTAGGCCATTTCAATAAGGTCGCATGGTTAAACCCGCAACCTGAAAATCACTGGCAGATCCATCATTCTATTGCTATTATCCAGCAGCTTGTTGGCAATAAAATGTACCCACTCACTGTGGATGGTATTGGGCGGGCAATTAAAGACATTAGCTAACAATAAAAACAGCAGCCAATTAGGCTGCTGTTTTTATTAACGGATATGAATCACATGATGCAATGAGTCGATAGGCTCTACATACAGTTAAAGCACAGACTCGCTTAACTGTTCTTCATTGCTTTTATCATGTCTAAAGCAACGGCTTCGGCAATACTAATGCCATCGATACCCGCCGATAAAATCCCACCAGCGTAACCCGCACCTTCACCTGCTGGGTATAAGCCTTTGGTATTGATACTTTGGAAATCTGCGCCGCGTTTAATTTGCACTGGTGAAGAGGTGCGAGTTTCAACGCCCGTTAACATGGCATCTTTACTGTCAAAACCACGGATCTTTTTACCAAAGGCAGGAATGGCTTCACGGATAGCATCGATGGCAAATTTCGGTAATGCATCACTTAAATCAGTCATTTTGACATTAGGTTTGTAAGACGGCTCGACATTTTCGAACGGTAATCCTGATCCTGCTGCCAAAAAGTCGCCAACCATTTGTGCCGGAGCATCATAATTACTGCCGCCCATAACATATGCATGACGCTCTAGTTTACGTTGTAGTGCAATACCTTGTAGTGGATCGTTATCAAAATCACTAGGATCTATGCCCACTACAATGGCACTGTTGGCATTACGCTCACTGCGCGAGTATTGACTCATACCGTTGGTTACCACTGCGTGTTCTTCAGACGTTGCCGCCACAACAACACCACCTGGACACATACAGAAACTGTAAACACTGCGGCCGCTTTTACAATGATGGACTAATTTATAATCAGCCGCGCCCAAAATAGGGTTGCCGGCATTGATGCCAAAGCGATCTTTATCGATCATCTCTTGCTTGTGTTCAATACGAAACCCAATTGAAAATGACTGCGCCTGCATAAACACGCCTTGGTCATGTAACATTTGGAAGGTATCACGGGCGCTGTGGCCTACTGCCGCAATCACATGCTTAGAATGCAGTACTTCGCCATTATTAAGGGTGACACCAGTAACTTGGCGATCGCTAATATTGATTTTATCGACGCGGGTTTCAAAGCGAATTTCACCGCCTAAGCGAATGATCTCACGGCGCATTTTTTCTACCATGGTGACCAATTTAAAGGTACCAATGTGGGGTTTACTCACATAAATGATTTCAGCAGGTGCACCGGCGGCAACAAATTCTTGTTTTACTTTTAAGCCTTTAAAACCTGGGTCTTTCACTTGGCTGTATAACTTACCATCCGAAAACGTGCCTGCACCACCTTCACCAAATTGCACATTTGATTCGGTATTGAGCTCGCTGGTACGCCAAAAGCGGAAGGTATCTTTAGCGCGTTCATGCACTGATTTACCGCGTTCTAAAATAATAGGATTAAAGCCCATTTGCGCTAACATCAGCCCAACAAATAAACCACAAGGTCCCATGCCAATCACGATTGGACGTTCGGTTAACCCTTCAGGTGCACAAGCGACATATTTATAATCGGTATCAGGCGATACACGAATGTTATGATCATCAGCAACTGATGCTAATAACTGTGCTTCGTCTACATTGGTTAAGGTCACATCCAAGGTATAAATTAAGAAAATTAAGTTCTTTTTGCGTGCATCGTAGCCACGCTTAAATATATGGATGTCAACCAGCTGATCCGCTGAAATAGAGAGCCTTTGCAACACCACTTCCTGGAGTGCATCTTCATTATGGTCGAGAGGCAATTTTACTTGGTTTAAACGGATCATGATTTACCTAAAAAAGAGACTTAAAAAACAGCGCGTAGTTTACGTGATCTAACCTTAAAATGAAATTATCTATTGATGTCATATGCCATACAGGCAGGTTCTATTAATGATATAGAGTAAATCATGGCCTTAGCTGAGTTTGTTTGCCTTTGTAATGTTCCGTCTAGACCCTTTATTTAGTGTTAATCTATAAACCATGTGATGATTTTTACCATTTTGTCATTAAATCTTTAGGTGTTGGTCAGCTATCGAAAATTTAATCAAACTAGTTACGGTATTCCATTAGCAAAATGAATGGTTTAGTTTACTGCGGTATCTGTCGTTGGTTGAGTAAAAGGGAGGCGTAATGTTATATCAAGGCATTTCTATCATGCTGGCCCCAGTATTAGTGTTTCAGGGACTTAAGGTTCGCCGTACTACGCCAAGGTTGCCTGAACCCGAGGGTGAACGAGTTGGGCAAACTGGATCGAATCCTGCGTTAAGCTTGCTTATTTTAGGTGACTCAGCTGCTGCAGGCGTTGGAGTGACCAATCAACAACACGCTTTATTGGGACAGATTATTGAGCAATTAAGCCCTCAACTCGAATTTAGTTATGCATTGTTTGCTAAGACAGGGTCGACGACAGCCACCACGTTACAAGCCTTACATGAACGCATTGATACAGCCCATCCAATCCTCAGCCAAAAGCACTATGATGTTATTGTTACATCACTGGGCGTCAACGACATTACTTCATCAATCAGTTGCGATAAGTGGCTGCAGCAACAAAAACAGTTGTTAGAGCTGATTACTCAGCGGTACAAACCCAAATTGATACTAGTGACGGCGTTACCGCCACTAGGGTTATTTCCTGTTTTGCCTAATCCACTTCGGTGGAGCTTAGGCCAGCGCGCCAATCAATTTAATCGTAAATTACAGCAATTATTAATTAAACTTGATCAGCATGGCGCTCTGCCTATAAATCAACATATCGATCCCACTACAGCCTTTAGATTAATTAAACTGCCGTTAGACAACCCACAACCCGATATCACCATGCTTGAATTTATGCGCCAAGTCATGGCCACAGATGGGTTTCACCCAGGAGCACCGATTTATAATGCATGGGCAAATTTAGTGGTGGAGCAGATAGTTGGTGGCATTAAATCTGCAGCTATTTAATGAAATAGATGTATGACATGCGTTTCTGCCTACTATGAGTCGGATATATGGCCGTAGGCCATAATTATAAAGTACAAAATATAAGACAAACACCTGGATCCCGGCTAAAAAGCATTACCGGGACGACGTGAGAGTTGGGACGACGAGAAGGCTGTTAGCAATCATCAGTCCATAAATGAGTAGATGTCTTCGCTTATAAATATCCAAGAGGGAGTTTGATAGTGATCAAACTGTATTCCAGTCGTACAGCTAAAGCATAACGCATAGCTTTTACTACTTGGTATAGCTAATTCGATACACGGCATTGGCAAAGTCATCTGATACCAAGATCGAGCCATCTGCCAGAGTCATCACATCTACTGGGCGTCCCCAGCTTTGTTCACCATTGAGCCAGCCTGTAGCAAAAGGTGAATAGTCGCTCACCGTATTACCATTTAGCACCACTTTCATGATGCGATAGCCGACTTTATTGCTGCGATTCCACGACCCGTGCTGCGCGATTAAGATGGTATTTTTATATTCAGCAGGAAATTGCTGGCCCTGATAAAACTCCATACCTAACGCCGCGACATGAGCGCCAAGAGTTAATGCTGGCGGTGTATTCAGTTTGGCAATCTCTGGATTGGTAAATTCGGGATCCGCGATATTGTTATTGTGAACATAAGGAAAACCAAAGTGTTGGCCGGTTTGGCTGACGCGATTTAGCTCATCATCGGGTAGGTCATCGCCCATCATGTCACGGCCATTATCGGTAAACCATAATTCGCCAGTGACAGGGTGAAAATCAAAGCCAACACTGTTACGTACACCTTGCGCGACTATGGTGGTCTGCATAGAGTCTTGTTGTGTAGAGCCTGCTTTCTGGGTCTGTGTTTGTTGACTACCTGTTAGTTGGTTATCTGTAAGTTGAGAGTCTGGGTCCAATTTTAGAATACTGGCAAAAGGCAATTCACTTTCGCACACATTGCAAGGTGCACCTACAGGAACGTACAATTTACAGTCTGGGCCAAAGGCGATAAATTTCCAACCATGGTGTGATTTATTCGGCAGTTTATCAAACACTAATTCTGCTTTAGGGATGGTGGGTAATGACTTTTCAATATCAGGATAACGCCAGATTTTATCTACTTCTGCGACATATAAACTGCCTTGATGAAACGCTATCCCTGAGGGCATAAATAAATCGGTCGCAACCATGATTTTTTTGTCCGCTTTAAAATCATGATTAGTGTCAATAAGTGCGTAGACATTACCCGCTTTACGGCTGCCAACAAATACAGTGCCGTTATCGCCTAGTGCCATTTGACGAGCATTTTCAATATTTTCAGCGTAGATATCGATGCTAAAGCCTTGGGGTAATTGAATTCTATCTAAAGGTAATGCTTGTGATGGGCAAGAGAGACTCATCCCCAAAGTGAAAGCAGTTAATAAGGTAATTGGCTTAATCATATTGAGGGTCCCTTTATGCAATAGTATTGTTAATCAACAAGGTAATCTTAGTACTTTTATCAATGTTTTTACGACAATCACCATGAAGTTCATTCACAAGATTATCGACATCGATTCTTATCAAGAATTTTATCGATAATCGACTATTATCAATATCTTAAAATTATCAATAGACAAATATTATCAATAGCCTACGCTTACCAATCTTTAATAATATTTTTGATCATAGCAGCAGTATTTTCTGGCTGCTCTAGCGGGAACATGTGGCCGCCGTTAGGTAGCGTCATTAATTCAATGTCGTTAAGTTTGGCAAATCGAACAAAATGTTTAATCGGGAAGATGGTAGTCTTTTCACCATAAATCAGTTTTGCGGGCACCTTGAGTTTGTTTTTATATGTCACTAAGTTAGTCGGTAAGTGCCTAAAGATATCCGCTTCGACAGCCGGTGAGAAGGTTAATTCTAAACGCTTGTTACGTGAAACTGCGCCAGAATGCACATAGTCTTGCAAGCAACGAGAGTCGAAGTTTTTGAATAATGACTTATGTGAAAAATAATCAACCAAGTTTGTTTTTTCTGGCCAGTGATTTTGACGAGTTTTGGCTTTACCAGCAGGAGATAGCCTATCAATATACGGTGTACGTTTGATAAAACTCAGTAAATGTGACAATGCGCCAGTCACCACCGGTGGATCTAACATCACTAAACCGCGAAACAATTCCGGATGCTGGCAAGCTGCGATAAAAGAAATAACTCCGCCAAAAGAATGGCCGACACAAATGACTTTTTCATCCTGCTTTCTAATAAATTCAACTAGTTCTGTAACTAGATGTTGCCAGTTGCTGTGTATCGGATAGAGGATGTTATGCCCAAACTGATCATGGGCTACGGTGCGATAATCGCGAGTAAATTCTGCTAATAATGTTTTATAGCTTCCCGCTGGAAAGCCATTAGCATGAACTAGGTTTATCAGTGGTTTTGTCATAATGTCTCTGATGGATGTTTGGGCTATTTGCGGTGTAATTTGATTCAAATAAATTCACTCTACATTTTATTTAAGCGCAAATAGCACAGTATTCCCCAATATTTAGAATATTTTTATCGGATCAATGGGCGTTAGCTCGGCAAACTCTGGCGCACGATTTTGCGCTTTAGCTGTGAATATTTCCATCATATCGTTTTGTGGTTGGAACATGCCGCTTTGCCAGACCGACATATATTGTAAGCTGTCTTGAACAGTATGATCGCGGGCATAATTAATCATCTCTTTACAGCCTGTTACCGCTAAAGGCGAGCGGGCGGCGATCTCGGCTGCGATGGCTAATACTGCGGTGATCATCGTTTGTTGGTCGTCATACACTTGATTGACCAAACCGGCTTGTTTAGCTTCTTCTGCTGGCATTCTGCGACCCGTATAAGCAAGCTCTTTCACTAGACCGATTGAAATCAACTTAGGCAAACGCTGTAACGTACCAACATCAGCAGTCATGCCGAGTTTAGTTTCTTCAATACTGAAAAACGCATCTTGTGTGCAGTAGCGGCAATCGGCGGCGGTAACCATATCAACCGCGCCGCCAATACAGCCGCCTTGAATCGCCACTAATACTGGCATCCGAGCCGTTTCTAACACACTAAAACAGTCTTGTAGCTTTAGCACTAATCGACGTAGTTGGTCGTGTTTTCGGCCTAACTCGATATTGTCGTTTGGGCCATTGGCACTGAATACGGCCAAATCCATACCAGCACTAAAGTGTTTACCTGTTGATGAAATAACAATCGCCCGAGCTGCTGATTTATTATTAATATCATCAATAACCCTTGGGAACTCATGCCAAAAATCGACGTTCATTGAATTCAACGAGTCAGGTCTATTTAGGACGATATGGGCCACTTTATGGCTAATATTGACGGTTAGCGTGTTGTACTCTTGCTCAGAAGTCATGACTATTTCCTTATAGATTCAATGTGATTTGCTTATCCAGCTCAATTGCATCACTTAGCGACGCGAGTATTGTTTGGCGCTCTTTTAGTTTAGTACCATGATGAGCTTTCATATTGAGCGTCTGCATGTGTTTAGCAACGCTCATTGCTGTGCTCATGAGAACGTCTGCTTGCACCACTTGGTCAAGAAATCCTGCAAGCACAGCAGATTCAGGAGCAAACAGCTCAGCATTGATCACTGCACGGCTGAGGTAGTTTTGTGGAATGCGATTTCGGGCAATTTCAATCCCAGCTTGGTGCATTGTCATGCCAATAGCGACTTCGTTTAAGCCAATTTTAAAGTCACCGGTACAACCAATTCGATAATCACAACTGAGTAATAAAAATGCCCCTTTGGCGATTGCATGACCAGTAC
The DNA here is from genome assembly GCF_014164185.1 of Shewanella sp. SG44-6. NCBI lineage: Bacteria > Pseudomonadati > Pseudomonadota > Gammaproteobacteria > Alteromonadales > Shewanellaceae > Shewanella > Shewanella sp. SG44-6. The sequence goes on from NZ_JACJER010000038.1 coordinate 26,874, forward strand.
ACACGCCGATGATCGGAGTAGGGAACGCCAACATTCTGTATGCCAAGCCGGAGCCCGCAGTCACAAGGGCAATGGCAGAATCTGAACTTTGCTTCATTGTTTTTAAGTCATAGCCGCCTGAGAATATTCCTGCTTGGCCAGTTATCACCACCACAGCAGCTTGCTGTTCAGCATCGTCTAGGGCGGCATGAATCTGTGCTATCACCTCTAGTGAGATTGCATTTACCTTGCCATTGTTCAAGCTGATGATATGGACATTGTCTTCAATTGTGACGTTAATTAATTGCATTTTTCACCTGGAATGTGGTTGCTAATTGTTTATTAAACAATAATTTAGTTTAATGGGCTAGGCAAGGGGGAATCGGTATATTTGCCCCTAAGGCCTTTAATTATTGTTTGTTTATACCTAGCCTTGCTATCAATATGTTATACCCAACATAGCAACTAAAAACCTGCCAGTAAATAGCATGGTTATTGCCTAAGGCGTTGGCATAAATGATATTTTCTACTTTGCCCGCAGCATTAGTGTCTAGATTACGGTATGTGACTCATTCGTTATCCATAATGAATAATAACGATGGCTTAATACTCGCTATTTTGAGTCTTTAGTCATGTAAGTGACTCATGTAAGTGACTCATGCAAGTGACTCATGCAAGTGACTCATAGGTAAACTTGGTTGATTGACGAATGCATGAATGGCGCGATTCACTTCAGCGGGTCTTTCATGTTGCAGCCAGTGACTGGTATTTGCAAAACGTTTAATTGTGCAATCTGCAACATAGCGCTCAATGTTATTGAGGGTTTCGTTAACGAACGCTAAATCTTGTTCACCCCAAAGCACTAACGTTGCCTGATTAATTCGAATATTGGGGATCCTTATGTCAGTCGTCTTTTTGATTTGCCCTGTGTTGATTGACGTCTCATCGGCTAATGCTTTTTCAATGCCATCATCTGTGTCGCTGGGAGCTAATTGTGGCATAGCTCGATAGTATTGCAGCATGCCATTAATGGCTCCGTATTGGCCCCACACTTTTTTGTAACGTGCGAGTACCTGTTCAGTAAAAATTACCTCTTGTGAGCTAACCATTATTTTTTCAGTTAAATAGCGATAATCATCCTCGATTAATAGTGTTTCAGCTGATGGACTAATCAACTGATGAATATAAGCACTCTTTTGTCGTTGAATAGGGTTATTGATCATCTCTCGGGTAAAGGTACTCGGATGAGCGGCATTAAGAATAATCAGTTTGCTTATTAAGTGAGGATAAAAAGCGGCTAATGGCCAGGCTATAGCGCCGCCCCAATCATGAGCAACCAAAATGACAGGCTCTGTAGGGCTTATGGCGGCAATAAACTGAGCGATAAACGCGATTAAATTGGGGACAGTATAAAAGTCTAGTTCACTGGGTTTATCACTTAGGTTATATCCGGGTAAGTCAGGCGCAATAACATGATAGTGAGTTGAAAAATAGTCTAACTGTTTTTGCCATGAGCCCCAATATTCAGGAAAACCATGTAAAAATACCATGGTCGATAAGGGTTTTGTTTCTGACATATGGCCAGTTTCAACATAATGTATATTGACCTTATCCACTGCAATATACTGATGCATTAGCTTCATATTCAATCTCAGCACAAATTAAGGCCTATTGAGGCCTAGTTAAACGGTACAGATGATGCTTTATTGGAAGAATGTAACTGAATTCTCAAGCAACTCACGGTCTGTTCTGGTGTTATTTACCGCAGCGCTATCATCGGCATAACCAAAAGACATGCCAAACAAAATTCCGCGTTCATCTGGCAGGTTAAGTATTTCTCTAACAGGATCAGGAAATTGTCCTAGCGCGCCTTGCATGCAATTTGATATGCCATGTTCTGCCATCACAAGCGATAACGTTTGTGCATAAATACCTAAGTCGACAGCCCCCATAATGTCTAAGTATTTATCCATGGTAAAAAACACCGCATGTGGCGCATCAAAAAATTGCCAATTACGTAACATGGCCATTTGACGGGCTTTTTTGTCTTCGCGTGCGACCCCAATTGCGCTGTATAACGCATTAGCTGAACCAAATTGACGCTCACGATGAATGCCTTGATATTGCGGTAACCAATTGAAATCAGGGTTTGGTGATGCGCCGCTCATCAAAGTTTCTATCAATCGTTGTTTCAGTTTATCTTTAGTTGCCCCAGATACCACACAAGCTTGCCATGGTTGCACATTACAATTGGACGGGGAAAGTTGCGCACTGGCGAAAATTTTCTGTAATGTGTCATCTGCCACAGGTTGGTCAACAAAGGCTCTTACTGAAGTTCGCTGTTGTAATATCGATTCTATAGACATGTTTGATACTCTTATTAGTTGGATTTTGAATTGTTTTAAAATGTATATTTTAATCCAGGCACAAGCTTGTTGATTCATTGAGGGAAAATGGTATTGCTCCACGATTAAGCATTGTTATTGATAATCTCAACGATCATTTTCGTAGAACAGTATGAGTCAATAACCACAGGGAAGAACATTAAGATTGATCCCAGTCTTGCCCACTCTTTGCTCAAATAAAACCCTACGACTATGCTAATTTAGCTCCAAACGATGCTAGATGCTGTATTAAAATTAAACCAATCGATTATTTTAATAATGAACTATTCGCATAATGAATAGTGCACTGTTATAGGCTAATAAAGCTGCTATATATGTGCAAGTCGCGCCACAAAGGCACAGTAGACAAGTAAACTATCGGGCAATTGATCAAGATTAATGCGCAATATTGTGCCATTGGCTTGTTAAGCTAGAGGTACTATTAGCAAGGTGAATGTGTAGCTATAATTAATATGCATTTGGATAATACATCTTGTTACTTTAGCATCAGTAATATGACGGGTTATTTATATGGAAAATCATTTAAATAATCACTTAATCGCAGAGGTTGTTGTTTTTTGAGATAAATTTTGCAGACGTTACCGGCAATGATAGTTAAGGCGGAGCTTGTTAGATGTCTTCATCTATGTACATAAGCGACTCTTCACACCGGTATCTGGGAGTGGCTAATCGATAGGGTTTATTTTTATATAAATCAGGTTTTCATAAGGTATTACTTATTTAGAGACTTTCTGTCTAACATTTGTTCTACATGCTTAAATAAACCATTAGCCGTCTGTGTTAAATAAAATTTAGCCACAAAAGATTAACAGCCCCTAACACTTATAGATAATAGTTGGAGAGCAACAATGCCTGAATACAAAGCCCCCATTCGTGATGTTAAGTTTGTGATGCAAGAATTGCTCGGCTGTGAAGGCCACTATGAGCATTTAGGCTATCAAGATGCGACTATTGATATGGTTGATGCCATTATCAATGAAGCTGCAAAACTAACAGAAGAGGTTGTTGCGCCATTAAATCAAATTGGCGATCAGCAGGGTTGTACATGGAAAGACGGCGCGGTCACCACACCTGATGGCTTTAAAGAGGCGTATGCCCAGTATGTAGAAGGCGGTTGGCCAACATTATCTCAGTCTGAAGAATTTGGTGGTCAAGGTTTACCACATTCGCTAAATATTAGTATCGCTGAGCTATTTTCCAGTGCGAATCATAGTTTTGCCATGTACCCAGGACTCAGTCATGGTGCATTAGCCACCATTGAAGCCCACGGCACAGAATCACAAAAGCAACAGTTTATGCCCAAACTTGTTGAAGGTAAGTGGACTGGCACCATGTGCTTAACTGAGCCGCACTGTGGCACAGATTTAGGTATGTTGCGCACCAAGGCTGAACGTCAAGATGACGGCAGCTATTCGTTAACGGGCACAAAAATCTTTATTTCGGCGGGTGAACACGATCTGTCAGACAACATAGTGCATATTGTTATTGCTCGTATTCCTGGCGCGCCAGAAGGTAATAAAGGCATATCTTTATTCATTGTGCCTAAATTTAATGTCAATATTGACGGCACCATTTCAGATAGAAATGGCGTGAATTGTGGCTCAATAGAGCACAAAATGGGTATCAATGGTAACGCGACTTGTGTGATTAACTTTGATGGCGCTACAGGCCATTTAATTGGCGAACCTAATCGCGGCCTTAAATGCATGTTTACCTTCATGAATGCAGCCCGTATCGGTGTGGCGAGTGAAGGTGTTGCCGCAGCAGAGGCTTCTTTCCAAGGTGCCCTAGCTTACGCCAAAGATCGATTACAGATGCGTTCTATTAGCGGGGTTAAAAACCCTAATGGCCCTGCGGATCCGATTATTGTTCATCCAGATGTACGTAGAATGTTGTTAACTCAAAAGTCTATTGCTGAAGGTGGCCGTGCATTAATTTCATATTTGGCTCAGTTAGTGGATATCGGCCATGCTGAGAAAGATGAGGCAATTAAAGCGGATGCTGAGACCAAATTGGCATTATTAACCCCAATTGCAAAAGCCTTTCTCACTGAACTTGGCTTTGAATGTACCAGCCTTGGCGTTCAGGTGTTTGGTGGCCATGGCTTTATTAAAGAGTGGGGCATGGAACAGTTAATGCGTGATACCAAAATCAGTTGTATATATGAAGGCACAACCGGTATTCAAGCCTTAGATTTACTGGCACGTAAAATTATTGGCAGCCAAGGCGAAGTGTTAAAACCTTTTTCTCAAGATGTGACCGCATTCTGCCAACAGAACATGGACAACCCTGCGATGGCAGAGTTTATTAAACCCATTATGATTTATGCTAAAGAGTGGCATGAACTTACTGTATTGATCGGTGCTAAAGCGATGAAAAATCCTGATGAAATTGGTGGTGCTTCAGTTGATTACCTCATGTATGCCGGCTATGTAACTTTAGCGTTTTTCTGGGCAAAAATGGCAAAAGTCGCTCAAGATAAACTGGCTACAGATACAAGTGAAACAGCATTCTATGAAGCTAAAATAAAAACCGCTCAGTTTTATATGCAACGTATGTTACCAAGAGCAAAAGGCCATGCAGCATGTATTCAAAATGGCGTTGACTCAATGATGGCACTGAGCAGCGATGATTTTGCTTTTTAAGTAAACTGTATACGCTGATAACGTTCTGCTTAAACACCGCAACCTTATAGGTTGCGGTGTTTTTATTTGTAACCAGACAATAATACCGAAGATATTGATACCATAAATACAAAGTAATATATTGATAATTAACGCTTATAATCTAATACTGCTTAAGGTGATAACTTAACTGATGGCATGTCGCGTCGTGGTTTAATTCGGCTATAATGGTTAACTTCAGAATAAAAATAACAAGGGATTAAACAGATGTCAGGTAAAATATTTACTTCAGTGATTCCACTGCTCGCTTTATTTCCATTGACGTCATCAGCCAACTCTTGGGTTGATGTCAGTAATCAATACACAAACAAACAAATACAGATAACCAGTCAATTTCAGCCAGAAATGGCCAGTTCAATAGGGATTACTGAAGCTGATAGTCTGTGTAGTAATATCACTAAGGCACAGCAAGATAAATATATAGAGACGCTTGAAACCAGTAAGAAAACCTTGCTACAAGCGGTGAAAACTGAAAAATCATTGCCAGTTCGTCAAGACCTTAACATTATTATCGACAATATTGATCAGACCATTGCCGCGGGTAATTTAGACGATAAATACATGCTGCCTTGGGTTGATGTCCCCCTGATTATATTCAGAGGTGTGTCGGCATTATTAGATGATCAAATGTCAGATACACGCAAACAAGCGGCTAATACCCGTCTTGCGTGTTATGTCGGCAAAACAGGGCAAGCAGCCTTAACGGAGCAAGCCAAAACCTTATTTGAAGCGGCGTTAGCCAACAAAAAGTTAATTGGGCCGACAAAAGAAGAAGTTAACCAAGCCCTAGCGAGAACTGACACTTTATTACAAGGTTTACAGCAGTTATTTGAACAAAATGAATTCATAAAAGCCGATGAGAATATGTTGCTATTAAAGCAGCAAATTGAAGACTATCGTCAATGGGCTGAAAAAATGGTTATTCCGAACACACGTGATGACTTTAGATTACCCGAAGAAATTTATGCCTTAAAACTCAAAACCGTTGGCATCGATATCGACCCTGAGTTGTTAATTGAACGCGCTAAAGCAAGTTACATGATAACCAAAGCGAATATGCAGGCGTTAGCGCCCTTGGTTGCACAAAAATTTAATATGCCATCAAGTGATTATCGTGACGTGATTAAAGCTCTTAAAAAAGAATCATTAACCAAGGATAAAATTGAAAATTATTATCGTGAAACCAATAAAAAACTTGAGGCCTTGATCAGTAAACATCATGTGGTTGATTTACCTAAACGCGATATGATCATGCGACTTGCAAGTGATGCCGAAGCGGCAGGTAGTCCTGCTCCTCATATGTTGCCGCCACCATTTATTGGCAATACTGGTGAGCAAGGCCAATTTGTTCTGACAACCGGTAACCCTGCATTAACGGGTGATGCTGCCTACGATGACTTTAATTTTTATGCGGTTGCTTATACATTAAGTGCCCATGAAGGCAGACCTGGGCATGAATTACAATTTGCGGTCATGTTGGAGCAGGGCGTTTCACTGGCACGAGTATATTATGCTTTTAACAGCGTTAACGTAGAAGGTTGGGCATTGTACGCCGAAGCGGAAATGTTGCCGTATCTGCCTATTGAAGCACAGCTTATTGCCCTGCAACATAGGTTATTGCGTAATGCTCGCGCGATGTTAGACCCGATGTTGAACCTAGGTCTGACAACAAAAGAAAACGCATATTCATTGTTACGCAACGATGTGGTGTTTTCAGAAGCGGCTGTAAAACAAGAAGTTGATCGATACACTATGAGAATGCCTGGCCAGGCTGGCAGTTATTTTTATGGCTTATCACGATTATTGGAGATCCGCGCCGGAGTTGAAATAGCCCTAGGCGACAAGTTCGATCGTTTAGCGTTTAATAATTTTGTGTTGAGCCAAGGCTTGATCCCACCTAAATTAATGGCGGAAGCGGTTAACCAACAATTTTTAGCTCAGTAAAAATGTACCGGTTTATTTAATGGATCCCATTTAAATCGTTACCGATTTGAATGGGATTTTTTATGCCATGCAATGATTGAATAATGTAAGCAGCATGTTAGCCAATATGCTGCTTACATTGCTTTTAATCTATGATTTACGGTTTGATATAGCATATTGTTTATTGCTGACTAAAGTCTATTTTACTTTGGCGCAATACATAGCTGAATCACTTTTTAGCATAGGGTAAACGCATAAGTTTATTGCTAGTGTGGTAACTATCTAATCCTGTAATCGCCACTGTGTCTATTGCTTGCAAGTCTAAAAAGCCCTCACTTTGAAGTGCAGCTTCATCAACATACACATCGATAATTTCACCAATCACCAGCTCAGTACCATTAACGGCTAAATGTTGATGCTCAATAAATTTTACCGAATATTTTAAACGACTTTCTTTTACAAATGGCGCGGTAAAATTATTTAAGTATTCAGGTGTTAGTCCCGTTAGCGCAAACTCCGACTCGTCTTTATCATAACGGGCTGATGTTTGATGAGCCTGCTTATAAATTGATTGATTAACTTGGTTAATTGTATAGCAACCCGTTTGTAAAATATTTTCAAATGTATGACGAGGTACTGTATGTGGGCGCACTATCATACCCACCAGCGGCGGATTTGCGCCTAGGTGTATCACCGAGCTGACAATAGACAAGTTAGTCAAGCCTTGTGAGTCTTGAGTGCCAATTAAATTAGCGCTTTTAAAACCAGAGAGTGAATTAATCAAATGGGTACGGGTGTGTTTATCAAGCGCGTCTATGCGCTCTTGGGTAAAATGCATTTGAAGTCCTTAACAGTAAAATAGTGTGACCCTATCAATCTTAATGGGCTGATTAACTTTTTAGATATCAATATTTCTGAGTGTGCGCTGTTGGTAACATGCAACACGTTTGTGTTTATCGTTTGTCAGATTTTAGTTTCCTATGACACTGACCGTTAGAACAGCTTGAATTGGGCATTAAAAATTTACTAATAGAATGCCTATACTTTGCAAAAAAGCGATATCCAAGGTCGGCAAATAAGCGAATGATGGGTAAGCGGATAAGTTTTAACCAGCGATGTTTTCCAACAATCTCCCACGCCTGACAAGTCACATCAAGGCCGTAAATCATTTCACCCGATAGTGTTTGTGCTTGTAAATACATCATTGCCTGATTGACATCAATACTTGGGTATCGAAGACTAAAATCAAGCGCATTAAGATCTTCGAGGATGATTTTTTGATGAATATCAGCATGTTTTAGTTGCTGCATTTCGATGCTGCATAGTGGGCAATTGCCATCGTAGAAAATGATCATATTACTGCTTTGAGATAATTCGAAAGAGATAGTTTTTACGTTCAAGGATGACAAATAGATCCATTAAATAATGCTTGATCGCCCTGTGGCATCATACAAGGGCAAATGAGGCATAAATGAGCATTATGTTGCCATGCATGTTAACGTATATTTTCAGGATAAAAATCCAATATTCTGAAGCCAAGTATTTAAATCAAGCAAAAACTTCAGTCGTTAAAGCTGTTTTAACCACGTCATTAAAAGGACAATCATTATGAGTAAGAAACAAGCATACGAAAAAAAATTGCAGGCGCAACTCGATGAGTGGAGTGCCCAAATTGATAGACTGAAAGCAAAAGCCGATGGTAAAGCTGCTGATGAGCAACTGGAATACTATCAAAGAATAGAGGAACTTGAGTCGATGAAACAATCTGCCAATAAAAAACTTAATGAGCTTAAAAAAGCCAGTGATGATGCTTGGGAAGACGTAAAAGTCGGCATTGATAGCGCCTGGGATTCGCTCAGTGCAGCATTTAAGTCAGCGAGTTCAAGGTTTAAGTAATCATGTTACATTAAAGATATTTGATATCATATCTATCCTCTATTAAGGTGACCAATGATTAATACGTTACACATTGTTAAATGGGCTATTAATCTTGGTCGCCATAACAGCTATAAATCACGCCAGTCATTAATGGCAGCTTCTCTATTGGACGACCTAAATAGCTTAGTTACAATTAACAATTAGCAGTGGAAGCTTACTATTACCAGCCAATAAAATAGTGCAAGTGCCTTCCTTGGTAAGGTCGAATTAGGCTACCTTGCGATAAACAACAATTGCCCTAACGACCATTTTTATTGCTGGAAAATAGAGTCTTAAACAACATAATGCAGATCCTAATCCTTGATAAGTGACTGCATTTTATTACTGTAACCCCTTCATAAACTCGAGTGTGTTACCCTTGAACGATTAACAGGGTAGGCAAGCAATTCTAAGTTACCTCTCAAGCTCCATTGGGTCTATCCATGTTTTCTGGTTATTTACAGTCAACTTAGTGTTCACTTGAGTTCATATGATGTTTTGCCATCTGTTCTCAATCTATAGTGACCTTATCTAGATCAAGCTTGTGCCGATAAGTGAGTGCTATTCAATAATAGGTAAATGTCATCAGCATGGTATTGGATGAAGAACGTAACCTCATTTATGCGTGCACATTATTAGCGCAATGAGCCACCTTGGTCGATAAATTATTACAGGTCAAAAATATGAAAAAACTGTTCAATAAGATTTTTGCTGGAGTCCATCTTTTCGCAGCTGTCACTCTTATCATCTTATCTTTGATAATTATGCTGTGGTCTATTTACGAGGTCATTTCTGGCATAGAGTATGACTCTGGATTTATTCCATTAATGCTTCAATCTGTCGCCACTATTATCATAGCTGCAGCGATTATCGATGTTGCACAGTATATGATGGAAGAAGAAGTGTTTAAGGATAAAGAGCTGCGAGATCCCAAAGAGGCAAGAAGAACAATTACAAAAATTATTGTCATTATTACCATCGCCGTCAGTATTGAAGGACTGGTGTTTATATTCAAAGCAGGAACGAAAGACCTTAGCCTTTTACTCTATCCGGCGTTACTTATTATGGTATCAGCGATTTTGATTGTTTCGCTTGGTTTATATCAAAAATTAAGCGCGACTATCGAAAAAAGAGAAGAGGAAAGTGAATAGTAAGCCTGTGAAAAATGATATTTAGCTATGGCTTAGATAAGTGTTGCGCCGCCATATGCGGCGATTCTCTTTAGTGAAAATGGTTATCTAAATAGAGCGAGTACTAACAGGCTATATTTCACCTTGTAGCTATATTTCAGGGATATCTTTCAGTAATGTTAAGATAGTTTGATTATTGTTTATATTTGCTAAATCAATTAGATAGCTTTTCTCAAGCTCTTGCATCGGTTCATTTGCTAATAAATCTTTTACCAACTGCTCTTCATCATTTGCGATAGCGGTTTTTAAGGCTGCAAAAGTAGCGATACTATGCTTTGCAAATCAGCGCTCAAGCCACAGTTAAGGACAAGTCGTAACCTGTTTAACAGGCTTAGATGGCCTCGACAACGATTCGGTATATTTACCATCACTTTGATTGCAACATGCACGTTAATATTGTTAGTGTGAGTGAACAGCTAGACATCAATATCAACCAATTAATGGAGTGCAACTAATGGGATCGCATAATACTGATCAACATAAGCACAGTATCGCTACTTTTGCAGCCTTAAAAACCGCTATCGCAAATGATGAAGAGCAGTTGGTAAAAGATTTATTAGCAAATGAACCGATGCAAGAGCTTGAGAAAAGCTATCTAAT
>NZ_JACJER010000390.1:0-213 GCF_014164185.1 Shewanella sp. SG44-6
CATGGTAGCAAGCAGCATAAACTCATTACCGCTGCTCGCATCGGTATAGGTCATGTCTTTACTGCGGGTTTTTAAATATGTCTCAGCTTGGTCAACAGTTGCAGCGTCACGAAACTTAATCGCAATCCCTTTTGGGGTTTTACGAATACCTGCGTAACGAATTTTCTCTTCACGAAGTTGGCTTCTGAAATCAGCTATTTTAGCTTCTTCCAT
>NZ_JACJER010000391.1:0-212 GCF_014164185.1 Shewanella sp. SG44-6
TCTTTCTCTTGGTTTTGAAAAGCCAGCTCTATGTTAGCAAGGGCTAATTCATTAGCACGTTGCTCTTTGTCTGCATTGGCCAGAACCAACTCGTCTGCCCGCTTATCTTTCTCTTGGTTTTGAAAAGCCAGCTCTATGTTAGCAAGGGCTAATTCATTAGCACGTTGCTCTTTGTCTGCATTGGCCAGAACCAACTCGTCTGCCCGCTTATC
>NZ_JACJER010000392.1:0-212 GCF_014164185.1 Shewanella sp. SG44-6
ATGGTACCCGAGGCCGGACTTGAACCGGCACGCTTATTCAGCGAGGGATTTTAAATCCCTTGTGTCTACCGATTCCACCACTCGGGCAAAGTGTTGTTTTAACCGCTACTAAAAGTAACCATTAAACGCAATTTTGTGGAGGCGCGACCCGGAGTCGAACCGAGATAGACGGATTTGCAATCCGTAGCATAGCCATTCTGCCATCGCGCCAT
>NZ_JACJER010000393.1:0-211 GCF_014164185.1 Shewanella sp. SG44-6
TTTTTTGATTGCCAACATTCCGAAGAACAGAAGACAATTTCGAATAACTCAATACCTGTGAATGTCCACACAGATTTCTTGTTTAGATTGTTAAAGAACGTGATGTCGATTTTTCAGACATCGCCGTAAGACGCTAGGTCGTTGGCTTGGGGTGCGTATTCTACGCTTTCCCGTGTCGGCGTCAAGTGTTTTTTCAAACTTTCTTTTCGCC
>NZ_JACJER010000394.1:0-211 GCF_014164185.1 Shewanella sp. SG44-6
GCATTGGCGCTTTGTTACTGTCGTTATTTTGCGTGATGTTGCACTATTTGCTTATTCGGCCATTGAGCCAATTAAGCCAAGCCGCCAAAAACCTTGATTCACCTGATTTTAATACTGATATTGTGTGTGCATCAACTGAGTTGGTTAACTTACGAGATTATCTAAATCAAGTTAATGGGCGACTATCTCGAAGTAAGAAGCGTCTTAATGA
>NZ_JACJER010000395.1:0-209 GCF_014164185.1 Shewanella sp. SG44-6
GGGTCAATCTCAAACCAAGCGTCGTCATTGCCGCTGACGATACTGTAGGTCACTGGCGTGCCTTCCGGATCGATGGCAGACACAGTGCCAATCACAGTGCTGTCGCTGCTGTTTTCAAAATACGTAAAGTTGTAGCTGGTTTCGCCCACGGGTGGGGTGAACTCAGGCGTTTCATTGACATCAAGCTCAGTGAGGGTGACGTTAATGTT
>NZ_JACJER010000396.1:0-208 GCF_014164185.1 Shewanella sp. SG44-6
CGTATTTTGAAAACAGCAGCGACAGCACTGTGATTGGCACCGTCAATGCCATCGATCCGGAAGGCACGCCAGTGACCTACAGCATCGTCAGCGGCAATGACGACGCTTGGTTTGAGATTGACCCCGTGACCGGTGTCATCAGCTTGACCCCAGCGGGCGTGGCCGCCGTCGCCAATGACTTTGAAGCCCTGGCGAACGTGCACAATTT
>NZ_JACJER010000397.1:0-207 GCF_014164185.1 Shewanella sp. SG44-6
TGAATTGCGGCAGTATTTTGAGTCGCTTTAGTATTGGCTGCAGTGGCGCTGGCTTGAACTGTTGTGATGTTTTGCGCTAAGGCACTATCTGCGTTCGCTCTAGCGGTTTGCTCGGTCTGAATTGCGGCAGTATTTTGAGTCGCTTTAGTATTGGCTGCAGTGGCGCTGGCTTGAACTGTTGTGATGTTTTGCGCTAAGGCACTATCT
>NZ_JACJER010000398.1:0-205 GCF_014164185.1 Shewanella sp. SG44-6
TCTTCGTTACCCTGTCTTTGATATGTGCCGATATCGGTGATTACGCCGCTGAGAGTAGGCAAATATCTATAAGTTCGCTTTGCTTGATCAACCAGGTTCAATTCGCTGGCGGTAGAGAAGCAAGAGGGTATCGTACCGGCTTCTTCGATAAACATAGTTTTCAGTTCTTCAAAAGCTGTGATCACTAGCCAGTCGATGCCGTTAA
>NZ_JACJER010000399.1:0-205 GCF_014164185.1 Shewanella sp. SG44-6
CCCAGCCGCCCCGCAACATTTTCGCTATTTACTAAACAACAGCAGCGAAAAGGTCGCCATGGGGATTTATCCTGCTTTTAACTTCATTTGTAACCGTCTTCGGACTTATTCGAAAATGCTAACGCTTCCGATAGGCCATCCCTGGCCAACGAAAGCTAGCCTGACGTCCTGTCAGGACTCACGCTATTTTCTTCAACGGCCTCAA
>NZ_JACJER010000039.1:0-37485 GCF_014164185.1 Shewanella sp. SG44-6
GTCGATTAGTTCGCTGTGCTTAGGGGTAATTCCAGATGTTAAGCCAATATAACGTATCTGCTTATCCGGGTTACATCAGTGTTCAAAGCGATACAAAATCAGGCAAATTAATTATTCATACCTTAGACTTACGCCATGGCCATAAATACGAGAAAATACTGACTATCCTTGCCATATAACAGGTCTTTGATGAGAGTAATCTTTGATTAACAATAAGCGATTAACCGTGATTGGTGCCGTGTTAAGTGAGCAGTTTTGCACTTTAAATTCAATAAATAGTCACTTATAAAAATGTGCTAATAGAGTGAAATAAAAGTAAACAATAGGCTTTGCCTAGTACTTAAGGCTAGTAAACCAGCTTCATTTACGTATAGTATATAATCTCAGGATGTGCTCAAGGTACGTTGGGCAATAACATACTTTTCAGGGAGAAGAGTGATGAGTTCAAATATCGATGAATTGGTGTTTTTACACCAAATCGCAGCACCTTGCCATTTAGCTATTTTGGCTGAGTCGATCGGGTTGAAAACTCGAATAGTCAAACATGCCGCTGAGCTTGAGTTAGAAAAAAAATCCAATAAATTTTATCTTGTTTCACAAAAAGGTGCCGCATTAGACAGCAAAGGTATTCCTTTGTTAGTGTCGCGTTTAGTGGAGCATGTTCCTGTTGCATTATATCAAGTTGAACGTGGCTCGCTCGATCAAGAAGCGGCATTACTCCTCGGCGTTCGTGGTTTATTGTACAGTGACCAGCGCATGGATTTAATGCTGACGGGTTTACGTAAAATGGTGGCAGATGAATTATGGTATGACCGACCATTGATCAGTAAAATCTTTAGACGTTTAGTTCAGAAACTTGATACCAGTGCTGAAATCCCTTCCGATACCGTTGCCATTCTACAAAGATTAACCAATCGAGAAAGAACCATTATTCAGCTTGTTTCCAGTGGTGCTCGCAATAAAGAAATCGCCCAGCGGTTGTGTATTAGTGAACATACCGTTAAAGCACATATTTCGTCTATTTTCCGTAAAACAGAATCTCGCAACCGAGTTGAATTATTACGTTGGGCACAAACCTATCAAAGTCATAGTGAATTAGTCAGCTAATATGCTGATGGATTCATAGAGTGATTAAAATAGGAGCTTAGGCTCCTATTTTATCTGTCAGGTTTATCGATAGTGTTATCTTTTAAAAGCTTACGCTAATAAGTACACTGGGTTTTCTGATAACAATAATAATGGATGTTAACAATGAGTATTTGGTTTAAGGCTGTTACTTTAGAAGATTGTGCTCGTTTAGATGCTGGGATGCATGAAAAGGGCACCTTAATGCAAACATTAGGCATTAAAATTACTGAGATTGGCGATGATTACATGGTTGCGACTATGCCCGCTAATCCAGCAGTGCATAATCCATTAGGCATTGTTCATGGTGGCGCGAATGTAGCGTTAGCAGAAACGGTTGCCAGCTATGCAGCTAATTTTGTGGTCGACTTTACCCGTTACTATTGTGTTGGCCAAGAAATTAACGCTAATCATTTAAAAGCATCACGCAATGGTGAGTTAACCGCAACAACAAAACCAATACACATAGGCAAGCGCAGTTCTGTATGGGAAATATTGATCCACAATAGCGCGGGTCAACTGTGCTGTATTTCAAGAATGACAGCTGCTGTGGTCGAGCGATAGACTATAATAGGTTAAAGATGATTATTTGATTAGCCTTGATGATCCCGAGTTGCGCTTATGAGATATTGAGTTAAATATTAAGCGATCCCCGCATAATTCACTGCGCTAAAATCGGATCTATTTTGTTGCTTAAGCGTGTTAGTGGTCATATGAGGTAATGCAGAATATTACCATAAGGAAAATCCATGGACAGTATCAATATCTGGGAATGGGTCGGTTACTTAGCCTCGGTCGTTGTGGCGATTTCGCTGATGATGGCCAACATTAAAAAACTCCGCTGGTGGAACTTGATTGGTGCTGGTCTATTTGTGGCTTATGGTTTAGCGATAGACGCAATTCCAGTGGCGTTAGTGAACTTTTTTATTGTACTCATTGATGCATATTATTTGCTTAAGTTATATCGCGAGCCGACACCTCCGGCTGAATAGTTAACCTCATTTAGTTAACCTCATTTAATTAACCTCATTTAGTTAATTTCATGGTGGTCATTAATCTGTTTACTACTAAAGCCAAAATGAATATTTTGGCTTTTTTTGTTGAATGGGTTCTGATTTTAATTTTGGCTTATTTCATCAATCATCAATCATCAATCATCAATAATGCTTAATCGATGATTGATGTTAGCCGTTGTTATAAGGTTTTAGTTTACCAGTAGATAGGTACTTTTAAGGCGCTTTTACGTGACTGCTCCATTGCAAACAATAAACTGGTTTCTTTATTGTCAAGCCAGGTGTCAATATCAAGTTGATGTAGCTCACTAAGCAGCCTTAATATTTTGTATGCAGACAGAGTACTAATTCCTAATGCTAAGTCTTGCCAAGGCAAGCGAAATGCCTCGCGTTTTTTCGCTGGGTATATTTCGCCATAAGCAAATCCCACTAAGATGCTTTCATCAAGAGCATCTGCCACATCTTGATAGTCTTCGCTGCTCATTGCTGATGTTATAGGCATTAATTTGCCAATACGTTTCCATGAGGCTTGCTGCAATTTGTTGGCAAATAGGTCTAATTCTGGCTCTTGATTGAATTGATGTTGACCATTTTCAGTGGTTAATAACAAATCGACTAGCGCTAATTGTAATTGGCCATACTCGGCGTGTTGCCATATCGAGGCTAGCTGGGTTGAAATTGACATTGCGTTAATATGGTTTTCGAGTTGCTGGCAAACAACAGCTTTATTGCTGATATTGGCAAGCATGTTGGCATCGTCTTGCAGCAATAAACAACAGCTTTGCAATGGACCCACAAATTCTAGCGCACGTTCAAGGTGATCAAATAATGGACTAATGTGCTGATCCAGTAATCCAAATTGATTTAAGGTGAGTCTGAGTAAGCGCACGCAGCGGCGTAATTCCCCCCACAATACTGACTGTCGCTCCACATCATTAGTGACAGTTACTAATATATTTTCAATAAGTTGCCAGCGCTCTATGGCTGTTTCTAATATAGCGCTTAAGGCTTGGGGGACATTATTGTTTTTTGGCAAACAGACGTGATCAATCGATTCGATTGAGAAAGGTTTTGACTTACCCGCGAGTTGATAGCCACGCTGAGCTTTACTGGCCTTGCCTAGACGAAAGGGAACTGACTTAGCCACTTCACGTGCCAATTGGATTAAGGCTGAAGTATCACCAGCAAGTAATTCGAATTCGAGTTCGCAAATGGGGTCAATTTTATGTTGCGCAATAATCTCACCCACATCTAAAGCAACTTCAATCAAACTGTCATTGAGATAGATATGCCAAGTTTGGCGTTCAAAATTAGTTTCAAAAATGCATTTTAGTGATCTTGATACACTGTCGAGATCATTTCCTACTGGCCATATTTCTGTTGGAAAAAGTGACAGAACCGGCATTTTTTGATTTATGCTGACATTATATTCAGGACGAGAATGGATCCCTCCTACCACTCTGCCTGCTGTTTTTATAGTCTGTTCGAGTTGGTTGTCAAAGCCTCTTACTCGTAAGCCCATATCCCAACGACGCAGTTGTAAATCGTCGGTATCAAAATATCCGTTGGTGAGTTTCTTCTGCCCTTGTGGGGTTGAATTTGGATATTCATTCAATATTTTTTTCAAAAAATCATGGTGTTGTGATTGAATGAATAGTTTTAACTCTATTTCTGCGTCCATTGACTTTATATTTGCCTTGTCATTAAATATTCACTAATGCGTCATGTTATCTTCATAATGTCACATTGCTGTAATAAAAATCTCTTAGGATAGCGTTGCTCGCATCATATATACTAAGCAACGATAACAGAGAAACTGTTGTACGAAATTAAAAAACACAGTTTCATTATGTGGACGCTTGGGTTAACATGCGCCCGCTTTTTCCAAACTGGAATTTATTAAATAGGTAAACGGCAATGCCAGTAAACTCTATTTTAGGTGTGTTTGCAAAATCACCTCTTAAGCCTTTAGAACAGCATATCGACAAAGTACATGAGTGTGCATCACTTCTTGTTCCTTTCTTTGACGCAACCAACTCAGGTGACTGGGATGAAGCGGTAAAGATACGCAAACAAATTAGTTTGTTGGAAAAAGATGCTGACTCACTTAAACGTGAAATTCGCCTAACACTTCCTGGTGGATTGTTCATGCCTGTTGAGCGTACCGACTTGCTTGAGTTATTAACTCAACAGGACAAAATCGCTAACAAAGCAAAAGATATCTCTGGCCGTATTATCGGTCGTGAATTAGTCCTTCCTCAGCCAATGCAAGCTGCCTTTGGCGCTTATCTAAAGCGTTGTTTAGATGCAGTATCGCTTGCAAAACGTGCTATTAACGAGCTCGATGACTTACTCGAAACCGGTTTCCGTGGTCGTGAAGTTGAGTTAGTTGCCAAAATGATTAATGAATTAGATCTTATCGAAGAAGATTCAGATGATTTACAAATTCAAGTGCGTCGTCAGTTATATGCATTAGAATCTGAATTGAATCCTATCGATGTGATGTTCATGTATAAAATTATCGAATGGGTAGGAGGTTTAGCAGATATTGCTGAGCGTGTCGGTTCCCGCCTAGAGCTAATGCTAGCTCGTAACTAATCACAAAGGTTATCAAGGAAACAACATGGTTGATGTATTAGTCACCAACGGCCCTATGCTCATTATGATAGCGGCGGCATTTGGATTTTTGATGGCATGGGGTATTGGTGCAAACGACGTAGCCAATGCAATGGGAACCTCTGTAGGTTCTAATGCCATTACTATTAAACAAGCGATCATTATTGCAATGATCTTTGAGTTCGCCGGTGCTTTTTTAGCCGGTGGTGAAGTCACGAGTACAATTCGAAAAGGTATTATCGACGCAAGTTATTTTACTGATGTACCTGAATTATTGGTATACGGCATGATTGCCTCATTACTTGCTGCGGGTATTTGGTTAGTCGTAGCGTCAGCGTTAGGCTGGCCTGTTTCTACAACTCACTCAATTATTGGTGCTATTGTCGGTTTCGCCGCGGTAGGCGTCAGTGCTGATGCTGTTGAATGGGGTAAAGTTGTCGGTATCGTTGGCTCTTGGGTTGTGACTCCGGCCATTTCGGGTTTTATTGCTTTTATTATTTTCCAAAGTGTACAAAAGCTGATTTTTAACACCGATGATCCGTTAGCGAGTGCTAAGCGTTATGTGCCTTTTTACATGGCCCTTGCAGGTTTTGTGATGTCACTTGTGACTATCACTAAAGGCTTGTCGCATGTAGGGATAAACTTTTCAACAATTGAAGCGTATGTGCTAGCAACAGCTGTTGCAGCATTAGTGGGTTTTCTAGGTAAAATAGCGATTAGTCGTTTAAAAATGAGCGACAAAGCTGACCTAAAAACCCAGTATGGTAATGTTGAAAAAGTGTTCGCTATTTTAATGGTAGTGACTGCATGTTGTATGGCATTTGCTCATGGTTCTAACGATGTTGCCAATGCGATTGGTCCTTTAGCTGCGGTTGTTTCTGTGGTTGAAAGTGGCGGTGTTATTGGTGCTAAAGCTGTTCTAGCATGGTGGATTTTACCACTGGGTGCTGTTGGTATTGTTATGGGCTTGGCGATTTTTGGTCAACGTGTAATGCAAACCATAGGTAAAAATATTACTCATTTAACTCCAAGTCGTGGTTTTGCTGCTGAATTAGCGGCAGCATCGACGGTTGTGATTGCTTCTGGTACTGGTTTACCTATTTCAACAACGCAAACTTTAGTGGGTGCCGTGTTGGGTGTGGGTATGGCTCGTGGTATCGCAGCCATCAATATTGGTGTGGTGCGTAACATCGTGGTGTCTTGGGTTATTACCCTTCCAGCAGGTGCAGCGCTGTCTATTGTGTTCTTCTTTATTATTAAAAATATCTTTAGTTAATATAACGAAGACGCCATGCAGTATTAGCAAAAATGTGAATGCTGAATGTATTTAAGAAGGAAGTCGTATGACTTCCTTCTTGCATTCAGAGCATTTAATAAATAGCATGACGATAAGTTTTCTGAGTTTGGATAAATACCGTGTTAAGAGTACTTTCAATTCTTATATTTTTACTGGCGCCAAATGGCGTATTTGCAGCCCAAGGGCCAACGCGCTTCATTTCTGATGATGTGTTTACCTATATCCACGGTGGACCGGGTACTGAATTTCGTATCATAGGCAGTGTTGAAGCGGGTCAACCTATTACTTTATTAGGTGATACCCAAGGTGACTTCACTCAAATTATCGACCATAAAGGTCGTGAAGGTTGGGTATTAAGCAGTTTAGTAACCGATCAGCCTAGTTTTCGTGAACGTTTTCCTGAGATGGAAGCGCAACTAAAACAAGCTAGTGAGCAATTAAATAATATTACGCAAAATACTGAAAGTACCGAAGAGTATTTAACGCTGGCGAACGCAAAGGTGACTGAGTTAAGTGCTGAGTTAGCCAAAGCGATTGAAGAGCGGGATGTAGCTAAGTCAGAAGTAAAGCAAGTAGCTGATAATCAACGTTACTACATGTGGCAACAAGGTGGATTAATAGCAGGTATCGGGGCTTTAATCGGTATTGTATTGGTATATTTGCCTCGTCCGCAGCGCCGTCAAAAAAGTCGCTGGATGTAATGTCTCCAACAATCATCAGATTGTCATGGATAAGATGACAACACTTGTGTGATAAATTTTATTGCTAAAAAAGGCCAATGATTCAAACGTTGGCCTTTTTTTATGGTGTTTTTTGTTGATAAAATTTATTCATATTTAGTTAGGTTTATTTTTATTTAGTGATTGTTTAACAAATACTTATTTAGTTTTTGTTGTTTCTATAACACATTTTTTTCATTCATTTCAGTGAGCGTAATCAAACAATCATTAGCAAGTATTTAACTAGAGTGTCCAAGTTCACATTTTGAATGTATAATCGCCGAAAATTAGATCGTACATTGTATACAAAATAAATAATTCGTGAATACAGTGTCCATTCAATAACGATAATAACCATCCTTAACCTGACCTAGATGGAAGCGAATACTATGTTCAAAGCGAGTGAAGTACTGGGCGGTTGCTATGACAATGCCACTCTTGAGGAACTGTTTACTGCAGTGACCAACAACTATATTGTCGATGAAGAGCAATACCTGTCTGAATTAATTAAGCTTGTGCCTTCGTCTGAACAAGATATTGAACAAGTCACACGCCGTGCCCATGAACTCGTCAGTAAAGTTCGTCAGTTTGAGAAGAAAGGCCTTATGGTTGGTATTGATGCATTTTTGCAGCAATACAGCTTAGAAACGAAAGAAGGCATTATCTTAATGTGCTTGGCAGAAGCCTTGCTGCGTATTCCTGATGCAGAAACTGCTGATGCGCTTATTCAAGACAAGTTATCTGGTGCCAAGTGGGATGAACATCTTAATCGAAGTGATTCGTTATTGGTTAACGCTTCAACATGGGGCTTAATGTTAACCGGTAAACTGGTTAAGTTAGATCGCAATACTGATGGTTCGCCAAGTCACATACTCAAACGTCTCGTTAATCGTGTTGGTGAGCCAATGATCCGTCAAGCTATGCTAGCGGCGATGAAGATCATGGGTAAGCAGTTTGTGTTAGGGCGCGATGTTAAAGAAGCCCTTAAAAACAGCGAAGCTAAACGTAAGTTAGGTTATACCCACAGTTATGACATGCTTGGTGAAGCTGCGTTAACGGCCACTGATGCGCTCAAGTACTTTATGGATTATAGCAACGCTATTGATGATTTAGGTGCACAGCAATATGATGTTGGCAACGCTCCAAGACCGACAATTTCTATTAAATTGTCAGCATTGCATCCTCGTTATGAAGTTGCTAATGAAGACCGCGTATTAACAGAACTATACGACTCGGTAGTTAAATTAATTGTCCAAGCCCGCGCCTTGAATATCGGTATTTCTATTGATGCAGAAGAAGTTGACCGCCTTGAGCTGTCGTTAAAGTTGTTTAAGCAACTTTATCAGTCAGAAGCTGCCAAAGGTTGGGGGTTACTGGGCATTGTGGTTCAAGCGTATTCTAAGCGTTGTTTACCTGTGTTGTGCTGGTTAACACGTCTTGCTAAAGATCAAGGTGATGAAATTCCACTTCGCTTGGTTAAAGGTGCTTACTGGGATAGCGAGCTTAAATGGGCCCAACAAGCTGGCGAAGCTGGTTACCCACTGTACACCCGTAAAGCGGGCACTGATGTGTCTTATTTAGCTTGTGCACGCTATTTGTTGTCTGATGCCACTCGCGGTGCTATTTATCCACAATTTGCCACCCATAATGCGCAAACCGTCGCTAGCATTGATGCTATGGCGGGTGATCGCTTATACGAATTTCAACGTTTACACGGTATGGGCCAAGAGCTATACGACACCATGTTAGCTGAAAGCGGTGCTAAGGCTGTGCGTATTTATGCCCCCATTGGCGCTCACAAAGATTTACTGCCGTATTTAGTCCGTCGCTTACTGGAAAATGGTGCCAATACCTCATTTGTGCATAAACTTGTTGACCCTAATACGCCAATTGAGAGTTTAGTGGTTCATCCACTGGTGACATTATTGGGCTACAAGAGCTTAGCGAATCGTAAAATTGTTCAACCAGCTGATATTTTTGGTGCAGAACGTAAAAACTCTAAAGGATTAAACATGAATATTATTTCTGAGTCAGAGCCATTTTTTGCTGCACTAGATACATTTAGCGATACCCAGTGGACCGCAGGCCCGCTGGTCAATGGCAAAACCTTAACCGGCGAAGTGCAAACTGTGGTCAGTCCATACGACACCTCATTAACGGTAGGTACTGTTGCTTTTGCTGATGCTAATGCCATTGAGCAAGCCATTGCGAGTGCTGATGCTGCTTTTGGTGGTTGGGCTCGTACTGCGGTTGAAACGCGTGCCAATGCACTGCAAAAGTTGGCCGATTTACTCGAAGAAAATCGTGAAGAACTGATTGTGTTATGTACTCGTGAAGCGGGTAAGAGTATTCAAGACGGTATTGATGAAGTTCGCGAAGCCGTCGATTTTTGTCGTTACTACGCCGTTCAAGCTAAGAAAATGATGGCCCAGCCAGAATTGCTTCCAGGCCCAACAGGTGAGTTAAACGAACTGTTTTTACAAGGTCGCGGGATTTTTGTGTGTATCAGCCCATGGAACTTCCCACTCGCTATTTTCTTAGGCCAAGTCTCTGCAGCCCTTGCAGCAGGTAATACGGTTATTGCCAAGCCTGCAGAGCAAACCTGTTTAATCGGTTATCGCGCAGTGCAACTGGCACATCAAGCCGGTATTCCTACCGATGTGTTGCAGTTCCTTCCAGGAACTGGCGCTGTGGTTGGTTCTGCAATCACTGCTGATGAACGTATTGGCGGTGTGTGTTTTACCGGTTCCACTGGCACGGCTAAATTGATTAACCGTACCTTGGCTAATCGCGATGGTGCAATTATTCCATTGATCGCTGAAACTGGCGGTCAAAATGCCATGGTAGTTGATTCAACCTCACAACCAGAGCAAGTTGTGAATGATGTTGTATCGTCATCATTTACCAGTGCAGGTCAGCGTTGTTCGGCATTACGAGTATTGTTTTTGCAAGAAGATATTGCCGATCGCGTCATTGAAGTGATGAAAGGTGCGATGGAGCAATTAGTCATTGGTAACCCAAGTTCTGTGAAAATAGACGTAGGCCCAGTGATTGACGCAACTGCCAAAGCTAACTTGGATGCTCATATTGATCATATTAGCCAAGTAGGTAAGTTGATAAATAAACTTGAGTTACCTGCTGGTACTGAAAAGGGCCATTTTGTTGCGCCGACAGCGGTTGAAATCAATTCGATAAAAATGCTTGAAAAAGAGCATTTTGGACCGATTTTGCATGTTATCCGTTATAAAGCGGCTGATTTAGGCAAAGTGATTGATGAAATCAATAGTACCGGATTTGGCTTAACTTTGGGGATCCATAGCCGTAACGAAGGCCATGCGTTAAACCTTGCTGATAAAGTCAATGTGGGTAATGTGTATATTAACCGCAACCAAATTGGCGCCGTTGTTGGTGTGCAGCCATTTGGTGGTCAAGGATTATCGGGTACAGGCCCTAAAGCTGGTGGTCCACATTACTTAACCCGTTTTGTAACTGAAAAAACTCGTACCAATAACATTACCGCAATTGGCGGCAATGCGACGTTATTATCATTAGGTGATACTGACGAATAACGGAGTGAGTAACTCAAGTTGACTAAGCCCACTTCTCGTGGGCTTTTTGTTATTATGCCGCCTCGGGTTTTGTTAACTTGTTTGCGGTTATTTACTCTTGGATTGGAATATTATTGCGTTTTAAACCACGACTGACATTGCTACACAATTTACCAAAGCGACTGATATCACCAAATGAAGGCGTTATGCCTTGGTTAATCGCTGATTCCCAGTAGGTGAGTTCCGCATCAACAAGCTCCAATAGTTTTTTTGGGCAACCAACACAGGTATTGGCTGGACCACAACGAAAGATATCAGCTGAATCTAATGGAAAAGTCTGTTTTACTTGGGCAATGAGTTGCTTCATCGCGCTGATCCTATCGGGTTTGTGCTGCATATTTCACCTATGATGATGAAGTCGCGGCTGTTATCGCTAGCCGGTAACTTGATGATTTACAGTCATGGAATAGGTCAATTAATCGTTCAGTGAGAACTTTCACAATAACAAATCAGCCAAAGGGCAATATTAACGTAAATCAATTTTTTGCTGTAAAAATAGCGATTAATCGATAAATTGATTATGTTTATGTAAAATATTTGTAGCATTTTTTGAGGTTTAGAATAAAAAACGCCCTGGAAGCAAAGAAGTCTAGACGTCTAGATTGACAGTGGTGAAGAGTTCTCTTATTCTTGGCACAACTTGTTATGATGCGACTGCAATATTTAGCAGCATTCACTGTGTTGTTAAATAATCACCGATGACCGAGATTGAGTCGTACTCGCTTTTCTCATCCGACAATCCCAATTCGTTAAGATAAAGAGAGATCACTTTGACTAAAGCTACTTCATCAGCCACCACGGAGCCAAATAGCCCCGCATCGTTTGTGGCATTATTACCATTATTTTTGTTTTTAGGATTATTCATTGGCGCTGGCTTATATTTTCAAAGTCAGGGTATTGATTATGCGTTCTACCAATTACCCAGTGTGATTGCTATTTTACCTGCCATTGTATTGGCAATATTGTTATCAAAACAGCGCATCAATAATGCGATAGAAACCTTTATTGAAGGGATTGGCCACAGCAATATTATTGCTATGTGTTTAATTTATTTATTAGCGGGGGCTTTTGCTGCAGTGGCTAAAGCCACTGGCGGTGTTGATGCTACTGTTGCACTTGGCTTATCGTTTATTCCATCTAATCTATTGCTACCGGGCTTTTTCGTTATTGCCGCTTTTATTGCAACCTCGATGGGCACATCGATGGGCACGATTGCTGCGGTTGCTCCTGTGGCATTAGGCGTGGCTGATCAAGCGCAAATTGATTATGCCTTAATGGCGGGGGCAGTCATGTCGGGCGCATTATTTGGTGACAATTTATCGATTATTTCTGATACCACGATTGCGGCAACGCGTACTCAAGGTTGTGAAATGAAAGACAAGTTCCGTGAGAATTTAGTGTTTTCGATCCCAGCGTCGATCCTCACCTTGATTGCTTTTTCGTTTGTTGGTCAGGGCCAAGCAGATATTGCAGCTCAGGACATTGAAATCTTAAAAGTATTACCGTATTTAACCATTCTGGTGTTGGCTGTGGCCGGGTTAAACGTATTTGTTGTCTTGTCCCTCGGAATAGTATTAGCCGGCGTGACAGGCGTGCTGAGCTCTGATTATAGTGTTATCCAATTTGGTAATGATATTTACACTGGCTTTACTAATATGCAGGAAATTTTTATTCTGTCGATGCTAGTGGGTGGCTTAGCGGCATTAATGCAGCAACAAGGTGGATTAATCTTTGTCAGTAACCAAATTGAAGCCTTAATCCGTCGTTTTTCTAAAGCTAATGGTGAAGCATCAAGCCGAGCGGCAGAGCTAGGAATGGCCGCTATTGTTGCCGCGACGAACACTTGCGTGGCTAACAATACCGTGTCGATTGTGGTAACGGGTGATATTGCTAAAGAGCTTGCTGAAAAACATGGCGTTTCGCCAAAACGCGCGGCGAGTATTTTAGATATTTTTGCTTGTATCATTCAGGGATTAATCCCCCATGGTGCCCAAGCATTATTAATTGCCTCGGTGTTTACCATTAGTCCATTAGTGGCAGTATCTAATGCTTGGTACTGTATGATTTTGGCCGTTATTGCTGTGATTATCGTGATTTTTCGTAAACGAGTCTAATCGGCTATACGCTCAATAATCCACTGGTTTCATTGGCTCAAGCAAGTAAACGTCAGCTATGGAGTCGACAATGCCCAATCTTAAACGATTGGGCATTGTTTTATGGGGCTATTGATTATCGGCTTTTACTTTTGTACTTTACGCGTTAATATCCCGCACCCATTTTTTGTATAAGTATCGAACAGTGACAAGTAGAGTCCGTAATTATGATTTACATCTAGTGATTGTATTTATGTCATTGGCGGCGGCAGTTATCGGCTCTTTTGGTGTCGCAAGTGCGCTCATTGCTAAAGTGGATAGCATCAGCATAGAGATGTTAATGATCCGCCCTGACGCCCTTGGAAACTATATGAATTCCTCGTTTGCTGTAGTGTTTAATTTATCACTGCTAGCCAGTGGTTCATGTTTCTTACTGGCGATGGTCGCTGTGTTTAATATTTTCCCTGATTTAATCAGCCGTTATATCGCTGTTCTTGGTGGTGTGGTGGGGATCAGTATTGTATTAATGGGTGTATTTCCGATTAACTTTTTAGAGTTACATCGCAAGGTGTCGACGCTTTATTTACTCAGCTCTCTGGTATTGCACAGTATTTGCTTAGTGGATTATTTCAAACCAGGCAGCACGATGACCAAACGAATGCTTACCTTGAGCATTATTTCCTTATGTAGTGGCTTTGTATTGCTGATGCTGCTTGATTGGAGTCAGCTTGATTTTAGCGAGTGTTCAGCCGATTTTCCTCAATATTGTGTGGTGTCCTTATCCATGTGGTCATTAACCCAGGCAAATATTTTATGGTGTGTTTGCTTAGGATTAAGCTTGCTAAAAACCATTAGAACACAACAAAATAACCTGTATAAATTAATCTAATCCCGTTTGTTACTGGGTATTATTACTTGAGCATCGTTTATGACATCAATGCGACTAAGCCACTATTTAGCTGTGTGTGGTGTGGCTTCAAGACGCCAAGCCGCACGACTGATTGACAGTGGTCGAGTGAGCGTTAATCATCAATTAGCCCAGCATAGCGATCGAGTCAAACTGTCTGAAGCGGTAACGGTTTTGGTTGATGGCCAACCGATTTTGCCGGTGCAACCCAAACAGTATTTTATCTATCATAAACCTGTTGGGATTGATTGCCGCTTATTAGCCGATGATCCCCATAGCTTACTGCATGTGTTGCCCGAATCGCCAAGGTTATATCCTGCTGGGCGTTTGGATAAAGATTCTCGCGGATTATTATTACTCACCAATGATGGTCAATTAACTCAAGCATTAATGCATCCTGATTTTTATCATCCGAAGACCTATGTTGTTCAAGTGAATAAACCTATTAAGCCAGAATTTTTACTGATGATGGCTCAAGGGGTGCAATATGGCGATGTGCACACACGACCTTGTGATATTAGAGCATTGAGCCCTGCGGCGGATGAAGACAGATTTAACATAGTCTTAACTCAAGGGTTAAATCGACAAATACGCCGTATGTGTCAGGCACAAGGCTATAAGGTAGTAGATTTAATTCGCACCCAGTTACTGGATGTGTGTCTTGATGATCTAGCAGAAAAAACAATGCGGCCATTAACGGCCGCAGAGTTATTGAGTCTTCAACGCTCAGTAAACTGAGCATAGGGTTAAATGGTCATTATTTAACAATGTCCATTTCAGCTAATAAGTTGTCAGCATTATCTAAATACTGCATGACCCAAAGCATATAACGACTATCTACTTGGATTGAACGGTTGGTTTGTGGATCATATCCCCAGTCACCAATGATACTCTCGTACACGCCGTCAAACAGTAAACCGACCAATTCGGCGCGGCCATTTAAGGTCGGAGAACCTGAATTACCGCCAGTAGTGTCTAAGGTTGATAAGAAATTAACCGGCACAGAGTCAATCGCTTTAACATAATAGTCGCCGTATTGTTTTTGCTTAATTAGCTCAAGCTCTTTAGCTGGCGCATCAAATGGATCTATACCCGTGTCTTTAGCCAAAATACCTTCTAAACGCGTAAACGGCACCGCAACTAATCCATCCTGTGGTGAGTAACCTTTCACATTGCCGACAGTCACACGTAGGCTTGAGTTCGCATCAGCATACACAGGTTTACCTTGCTCGCGGTTATAGGCAATGATCGCATCCATATACTGTGGACGCACTTTCATTAATTCACCTTCTAACTGCTTTTGCTGTTTTTCTCGCGCCATATCGGCGTCAAAGGTTTGTACCGCATACTGAATGAATGGGTCATTTGAGGCGGTAAAGTCTGCAACCGATTTATTCATCCATGCTAAGCGAGTCGCTTTGTCATTTAGCTTGGTATTGGCGTACATATTGTCGAGTGTTTTGGCCAATGCTTTAGCGTCAAACTTATCGCTAATACCAAAGGCTTTGTCTAACGATGCTAAACGTTGTTTTACAGGTAATGCCGCATAGCGGGTAAGTAAGTCTGCGAGAAGTGCTTTATCTACACTGGCTGCATAACGGCGATCAATTCGCTCCATGCTTGAGGTAAAGTTAGTCATATCGCGGTCTTGGTAACCTGGTTCACGTTCCATATCCGCTAAGGTTTTTTCATGGGCTAAGCGATATAAATTACGGGCAGTGGTCACCATAGTGGTGTAACCAATATAGCCTAGCAACATATCTCGCTGCTGATCTTGTTGGCTCTTAGCGACCAGTTTTTCCAAGCTTGATAAGGTTTTGCCATATTGTTGCTGGCGTTTTTTGTCTTGGTTAATCCAGTTAGCTAAATCAGTTTCAACTTTTACGCGCTCAGCAAGCATGGATGATTTACCATAAAACTCAATCATAGAGGTAAAGTTTTTAGCATAATTTGCTAAGCCAGCAATTAAGCTTTCGTATTTAATTCGCTCATCGCTGCCCTCTGCTGCAGTCTGTTTGATGATATCAATCATGCTTTCTTGCAGCTCTTTACCTTGTGGATAAGCCCAGCCAAATTGATTTTTAACTTCATCTGCAGTGCGATATCGATTTGTACGGCCAGGGTAGCCCGCAACCATGACGAAATCGCCATCACTAACGCCTTTAGCTGATACTTTTAAAAAGCTTTTTGGCTCATAGGGAACGTTATCTTTACTGAAATCAGCAGGCTTACCATCTTTTGATACGTAAGCACGATAAAACGAAAAGTCACCGGTATGACGTGGCCACATCCAGTTATCGATATCGCCACCGTATTTACCCACGCTCGCGGCTGGGTTGTAGGCTAAACGCACATCGCGTATTTCTAACTGTTTAACCAAATAATATTCTAGGCCACCATGGAAACTATAAACTTGGCAACGGTAACCATCTTCTTTTTCACATTCAGCAACTAAGGTTTTTTCTTGTAGCTCAATACCTTTATAAAAGTCATTGCCTACTTTATCCATTTGGCCAGCGGTAATTTTATCGGTTACCTTAGTTACGGCTTCGGTAACGAAAATACGAGACCCCGGTGTTGCAGGTAATTCTTCGGCATAGGTTTTTGCTAAGAAGCCATCTTTAAGCAAGTTTTTTTCAGGGGTTGAATTGTACTGAATTGCGCCATAAGCACAGTGGTGGTTGGTTACCACTAAGCCCTTAGGCGATACAAATGAAGCGGTACAACCACCAAGGCTGATCACGGCATTCATTGGAAACTCAGTCAATTTAGAAATTGAATCAGCGCTGATCTCTAAGCCTTTTGCTTTAAGCTCATCAGCCATTGCGGGAAGTTGATGTGGCTGCCACATCCCTTCATCTGCCGACGCGCCAAAGCTGGCTGCAATAGCGACAGTTAATAACCATTTTTTCATTATATAATTCCGTTTAGGGTTTAGCGTGCGATGAATATTATTGCTGTTGTCTCTAATTTTTGCTTAATTCTTGTTTCATCATGGCTAATGTTGGTAGTCCATAAAACAAAAAAGTCAGGCTAAGCCTGACTTTAACAAATGTTTAACCATCTTAAAAGCGTTTGAAAAACTCGCTTACAAATCCGGTTAATCAGTTAGTTCATTTAGGTTAATGCCACTATTAACTGAGCAATAACAATTAATATACCGAGTAAACCTGCGACAACAAGCCCTAAAGTACCACCAGATACTTGATAACCGCCCAATTGCTGTGAGCGTTGTTTTAATGCCATTGCAATGGGCAAGAAGATGATCATCACTACCAATGGGATAGCAGCAAAACCAAGGACTTTAAAAAAGCCGTCGGGGTAATAAAGCGCGCACAATAGAGGTGGTATAAAGGTCATTAACCAGGTTTTTGCACGTCCAGCAGCATCGTCGTTGGCTCGCGTGAGTTCGGCTATGTAATCGAACAAGCTCATGGTGACACCTAGAAATGAAGTAATTAATGCGAGGTTAGCAAATAAATCAATAGCTTGGCTGATAATTTGTGATTGGGCTAAGCTTTGTAAGGCGGTAACAAGTTTAGGTAATGAACCTCCAAAGCTATGTACTGTTTCACCACCTAAAGAGCCTAAGGTCACTAATAACCATAGAATGTAACAAATCAGCGGAATGGTTGAGCCAATTAAGAGCACTTTTCTAAGAGAAACGGCATTACCTTCTAAGTAGCGCACAATGGTAGCAATACACACATGGAAACCAAATGAGGTGAACACCACAGGAATAGCCGCTAACCATAATTGCTGCAGCGCAGTGCCTGAAGCGACTTCGGTTGAATAATTGTTTAATGCACTTATTAGGTTAACGTCGGGTAATAGAAATGCCACCACAATGACCAGTAACACCACCATAGAAGTAAACAAAATACGTGATACTTTATCAATCCATTTTACGCCAATGGCAATTAATCCGCCAAAAATAACCGTAAACAGTATGACTGCCACTTGGTTGCTCATGTTTATGCCAATGGGCTGTAAGCGGGTTTCTAATAGCGACGACCCTCCCATCAAATACACCATAGTCAGAGCGAACAATAAGCTGAGAAAAGAACCTCCTTGGATTAGCTGGCCGACTTTACCCAGGGTTTTACCGGTAATGGCATGAACATTATCGCCGATACCAGAGTGAAGATTAATTTCTAGCATCAATAATGAGGTATAAGCGGATAGGCCCCAAATGACCACGAGTAAAATTAATGCTGGGATTATGCCTAATGCCGCTGTTGCTAATGGCAGCGCAAGCATGCCACCCCCAATTGCAGTCCCTGCTACAATCGAAATAGAGCCTAAAGTTTTAAAATTCACCGAAAACGTCCTGTCTAATTATTATTTTATTTGTGTCGGACATTAGCAGAAGGGTGACAGAGCAGGCAAGGATCTTTGATGGTTATAGGCTAACAGCTGCGTTTATAAACAATTACTCAACATTTAGCTAAACGGTTTTACACTATGATTTTGCAATAGCGTATCATTACGTCAGTACTGCGTTAAGCTCTTTACTGTATCAATGCGTTGATTAAATCTAATCATAAGCTATAATGCCCATCGTTTTAGGGGAGTAGCTAACCTAAGCATATCGACACGATATGATTAGGAGTAAGTGTCAACATACTTGGCCTCATGCCATGGTACTTACGGCAAAATTATTGATGTTAATGATTTCGCCATGCAAGACCTAAGCACTGTCACTGCATCAAGGGGTATGCGGCGGTCTGTGCTTAGTCGTCATTTACCCCTAGGATTATCACATTGGAAGCTTTATTTGCCTCAACCTTTACTGTTGCTATTGCTGAAATCGGCGACAAAACTCAATTATTGGCTTTACTACTCGCTGTCAGATTCAGCAATAAAACGGCTATCATATTAGGCATTCTACTTGCCACGTTATTAAACCATTTTCTTGCTGCATGGATTGGTCAATGGGCCATTGCTTGGATTGATCCTCAATGGGCCACCTATTTGGTAGCCGGTTCATTTTTTGCCATTGCTTTATGGGTGCTCATACCCGATAAAATGGATGACGATGATAACCGTTTTTATAAATTAGGTGCTTTTACTGCGACGTTTATTTTGTTTTTTATCGCCGAAATTGGTGACAAGACACAAATTGCTACTGTTGTCTTAGCGGCAAAATATCAATCATTAACCTGGGTTGTTATCGGCACCACATTGGGTATGCTGATTGCTAATGTCCCTGTGGTATTGGCAGGTCATTTTAGTGCGAACAAACTACCAATGAAGCTTATTCATCGCGGTTGTGCCGTGCTATTTGCACTGCTTGGTGTCGCGACACTCATGTGGTAAATGGAGGTTCAATGCCCGATAGCCGACTGCTTGATGCACAAACTGCTCGAGGATTACCTTGGGTGGTTGCCATTGCTTTTTTTATGCAGTCGCTTGACGGGACAATCCTCAATACCGCTTTACCCGCAATGGCCAATGACTTAAACGAAGATCCGCTGCGCATGCAAGGCGTCATTATCGCTTACATGCTCACGGTTGCTCTGTTGATCCCCGCTTCCGGTTGGATTGCAGATCGCTTTGGTACTAAGAAAATCTTCTTTGGTGCCATCCTATTGTTTAGTTTTGGTTCATTGCTTTGTGCATTGTCGCATTCGTTGGACATGTTAATTGGCGCTAGAGTCATTCAGGGCTTGGGTGGTGCGTTAATGCTGCCCGTTGGTCGGCTAGTTGTGCTGCGGGCGTACCCGCGTTCTGAGTTGGTGCGGATCATGGGCTTTATCACCATCCCCGGTTTACTCGGTCCTTTAATTGGTCCAGTGATGGGCGGTTGGATGGTGCAATATCTCACTTGGCATTGGATCTTTTTGATTAACTTACCTGTCGGCATTGTGGGGTGTTATGCGGTTTGGAAGTTTATTCCAGACCTTCGTGGTAAGGAAAGGTCGCGTTTCGATACCCTAGGCTTTTTGTTGTTTGGTGCGGCGATGTTGTTGATTACCGTTGCTATGGAAGGATTAGGTGAACTGCATCTGCCACACTTGCGAGTGATGTTGCTGTTGTTTGGTGGCATGGCATGCTTAATTGCCTATTGGCTTCGAGCTGGGCGAATTGATCAGCCACTGTTTTCCCCATTATTGTTCCAAACCAGAACATTTGCTATAGGTCTGTTTGGTAATCTGTTTGCTCGTTTGGGCAGTGGTGCATTGCCTTTTTTGGTGCCATTGTTGCTGCAAGTCGCTTTGGGTTATTCACCATCTCAGGCGGGAATGAGTATGCTGCCATTGGCTGCTGCGGCAATAATGGCCAAATCAGTGGCTCGTCCCATTATTGAACGTTTAGGTTATCGATTTGTATTAACCGCTAATACACTGGCTCTGGGATTGATGCTGGCGAGCATAGGCTTAGTTAACGAGCACACCCCTTATTGGTTGTTACTGGGCGTGTTGGCCTTCATGGGCGCGATTAACTCTTTGCAGTTTACCGCAATGAATGCCGTGACTTTGATCGATCTTGATGATGCTAGTGCCAGTAGCGGTAACAGCCTATTGTCGGTAGTCGGGCAATTATCATTAAGTTTGGGAGTTGCCTGTGCTGGTGGTTTACTCGGTGGTTTTAGTGCCAATATTGGTAGCGATAACGCCGCGACAGTACTAGGTGCGTTCCAGCTCACTTTTGTGACTGTCGGGGTGATGACTATGTTAGCCGCCGTGATTTTTTCGCAGTTATCTAAAGACGATGGCCGTTTGATAAGCGATTCATAATGGTACATTATCTGCCATTTCCTGATAAAAGTCCTTATTTTCAATCTATTGTTGTTTAATTAAATCGTCCTGTGATTCGCATTGAATTTGTTATTTATAACGTGGTTTTGTCACCCAAATCATGCTCTATACATGATGCTGTTTGACATTAATTACCATCACTCTGTTTGTTTTTTGTGCAGCCCTGCACATACTTAATTTTATAATTGCTTAAAATGTAAGCATGCATAAGCGTTGTTGATAGGCGTGTGCAGTTAAATGTGTAATCGCATGTTAAAGGAGCCACGATATGGATATGAAGAAACATGGTTTATCAATAGGCATAAACCGAATTGAAAATGTGTTTTTTGTGACATTAAAAGCAACTGGCACACTAACCCACGAAGACTATCTCGTCATTACCCCTATGTTAGAAGGGGCTTTAAGCCAAGTTAATCAACCTAAAGTGAGTTTATTTCTCGACGCCACTGAACTTGAGGGCTGGGATTTACGCGCTGCTTGGGATGATTTATCACTGGGATTAAAGCACAAATCTGAGTTTGAAAGAGTGGCTATTTGGGGCAATAAAAATTGGCAAGAATGGGCGGCCAAAATCGGTAGTTGGTTTATCTCGGGCGAGATTAAATATTTCGAAGATGAAGATGACGCATTGAAATGGCTGCGTTACTAAATTCGCATAGCAGGTATAAGCCAATCTTTAGTCGCGACTATTGATGAGCTTCTTGTGCAGTGTGTCGTTCGTAAAAAAGCCCTAGGAACATAAAAAATATTCACTAGGGTTTTTAGGACGCTACAAATAACTTATGCAGTTGTATTAATATTATGGCCACTGTTGCCTACGGGCTGCGGCGCTAGTGCAGCTTCGATGAGTTGCAATGCCATTTGTCCTTCAGCTTTTTGCTGATCTTTAGCCATAACGGCAACTTTTAAGCTGTTGCCTGAATCAATCGTTGTAGGCATTGAAGAAGGTGAGTTAATGCTAAGTGACATGATTAACCTTAATATAAAAAACCAATGGTATAAGTATAACGGCCGAAAACCCAAAGACTTGATTATTTTTTATCAAAAATAACGTGAGATGCCTTTTTTGATTATAGGTTGTGCACAACCAATGTTATGATTAACCCATATTAGTGGTTAGTGGAGTTTGACCTATGTCTAGCAAAGTGCTTAATGAATCTCAATTACCTTCAGTGCAAAACCCGCTAGCACTTGAAAACCAAGTGTGCTTTTCGTTGTATAGTGCGACTAATGCAATGATCCGCGCCTATCGGCCATTGTTAGATGAGTTATCACTAACTTATCCGCAATATTTAGTGATGATGGTGTTGTGGAAAGAGCCAGGAATTAGTGTCAAAACCTTAGGTGAAAAATTACACCTTGATTCTGGAACCTTAACGCCCTTGTTAAAACGCCTAGAAAGCAAAGGTTTAGTGAGCCGTGGTCGCAGTGAATTAGATGAACGTGTGCGAGTGCTGCATGTTACTGAGCAAGGCCAACAATTATATCAACAAGCCTTGAGTATTCCTGAGCAAATGCGCTGTAAAGTGGGTGGCACTATTGAGGACTTACAGCAACTCAAACAACTGTGTGATCACGCTTTTATGATGTTAAATTCTGGAGAGGCAAACAGCTGTGAAATGTGACTATTTTGAGCGTGGCGATTGTTTGTCATGCCGCAATATTCAACTGCCAATGGTTGAGCAAGTAAATGTAAAACAGCAAAAATTAACGGATTTGTTTCGTGACATGTCGGTTAAACAATGGTTTTCACCGATATTAAGTGCAGAATCTGGCTTTCGTAATAAAGCCAAAATGGTGGTATTAGGTGCCGCTCATGAGCCTATTTTAGGATTGGTTAATCCACAAGGGGAGCCGATCAGTTTATGTGATTGTTCGTTATACCCTAAAGATATGCAATTGTTATTACACCGTTTAGAGCGATTTGTGCAGCAAGCGGGTGTGCCTCCTTATCGAGTCGATAAGGCCAAAGGTGAGCTCAAATTTATTTTGCTGACTCGTAGTCAAAGTAGCGGCCAGTTTATGCTGCGTTTTGTTTTGCGTAGCGATAATGCGATCGCGCGAATTGAACGAGAATTACCGCAGTTACTGCAAGAATTTCCTCAAATTACCTTAGTGTCGGCTAATATTCAGCCGATTCATATGGCTATTTTAGAAGGTGAAAGAGAAATCTTTTTAACCGAAACTACGCGCTTAGAAGAACAACTGAATCATGTGCCGTTATTTATTCGGCCAAAAAGCTTTTTTCAAACAAATCCTGACGTTGCGGCGCAGTTGTATCAGATTGCAAGGGAGTGGGTTACTGAGTTTACACCTAACTATATTTGGGACTTATTCTGTGGTGTCGGCGGTTTTGGGTTGCATTGTGCTGATCATCAAATTCGCTTAACGGGTATAGAGATTGAATCAGAAGCAATAGAATGTGCCATCTTATCAGCCAGCAAACTTGGGCTGACACAAGTGGATTTTAGTGCTCTTGATTCAACCCATTTTGCACAAGGGCAATCAGCTGAAGTCAAACCCGATCTTATTATTGTTAACCCACCGCGGCGAGGATTAGGTAAAACCTTATGCGATTCATTGAGCGAGTTTGCGCCCAAAGCCATTGTGTATTCTAGCTGTAATCCACACACCTTAATGACAGATTTAGCCTGTATTACGGGTTATGAAATTACCAAAGTACAAATGTTTGATATGTTTCCTCATACGGATCATTTTGAGGTATTGGTTATGTTAGAGCTGCTGCAATAGGCCGAGTTAATCTCAACGTTGAGTTGATATAAAGCATGTAAGCCACGCTCAGAATATTTGAGGCATTTCATCGCAAGCTGGTGGTTTTTATTGCTGACAAGTTGAGGTAATACGATTTAGCCGAATAATGGATTATTTGATAAATGTTTATTTTCTCCAACTAAGCTTTGTGGCACTACACGATGCTCTACTTAACGAGAAAATATAAGTTGCTGATAAATATTAGTATTATGTATGGTGATGGGGGCATTTTTTTATTGTCATAAAAATGCCATCTCATTGTCATAGCATTGTTAATCACTATAAAAAGGTATTCGGACAATGTGGCAAATATTTACTCGCTTTTTAGCATTAGGTCTAATCAGTTTTGGCGGCCCTGCTGCGCATATAGGCTACTTCAGAAAAGTCTTTGTTGACGATCAGCAATGGTTAGACAGTAAACAGTACTCAAGCTTTGTTGCCCTAAGTCAGTTTATGCCGGGGCCAGGTTCCAGTCAGGTTGGTTTTGCAATTGGTTATCATCGTGGTGGTCTATTAGGTGGTCTTGCTGCCTTTTTAGGTTTTACCTTACCGTCTTTTTTATTGATGTTTTTATTTGCCGTTACCAGTGCACAATGGCTCGAGTTGACTGCTGTTGCGGGTGCCATCCATGGTTTAAAACTACTCGCTGTCGTGGTTGTTGCTGAAGCAACTTTGTCAATGTTCACCCAATTCTGTCAACGAAAAACCGCTAAAATACTTATGGCAGCAACAGCTGTTGCCATCATTTTAATGCCGTCATTATTAATGCAAATTGGGGTGTTAATTGTGGCAGCGATTGTTGGAGTCATGTTGATGACTCGAGGCGACAGTATTACGCCAGACAACCCTCCGATAGAGCTTAATTATGTTTGGTTAGGGCTATTTATTACAGTAATAGTGGCATCGTTATATTTTATTAATCAACCAGATAGCCTAGGACAAATTTTTGCACAATTCTTCCAAGTCGGTAGTTTAGTCTTTGGTGGCGGACATGTGGTTTTACCCTTACTTGAAACCAGTGTTGGCGAATACATTACTGCCGATCGTTTTCTTAGCGGTTATGCGCTTGCACAAGCCATCCCTGGGCCCATGTTTACTCTAGCTACTTTTTTAGGCGCTGATTTATGGTTAGAGTCACCTATTTTAGGGGCGATAGTTGCCACTCTGGCAATTTTTCTTCCTGGATTTTTACTGATGCTGGTGGGGTTAAAAAGCTGGCATAGCATTAGCCAACGTCCTGCAATTGCGGGTGCGTTAGCAGGTGTCAATGCTGCCGTTGTGGGATTATTGCTGGCAGCACTTTATCAGCCAGTATTCACAAGTGCGGTCATCATGCCGCAGGACATGGCATTAGTGATTATTGGTTTTAGTGTATTAAAAGTCTTTAAGCCAAGCCTTGTATGGTTAGTCATAGGATTTGCAGCAATGGGTAGTGGGTTGTCTATGTTGTAAAACGGTTATTATATTGTACGTTTTGCGATAGGCCGCACTTTATTGAGTAGTCATAGTTTGTTAATGTAACCATTTATAATAAATAGACTATTATATTTGTAGACTATTATCTTAAAAGACCTTCAAAAGGCTACCACTATGCTGAGATCTTCATTACGCAATAAACTATTGGGGTTATCGTTAATTCCGCTAACGTTGATCCTTACAGTATTACTGAGCATTTTTTATGTTAACGAAGGTGCATCGCTGAAAAGAGATATTGATAATTTTCGCAGTGAATTAATTTCAGAACGCAAAAATCAACTTAAAGAATCTGTTCAGATTGCCCAGGGAGTCGTTGAATATGAACTCTCTTTGGGTGATAAAGGTAATGTTAATGCGGCATTACGAGACTTACGTTTTGGCACAGCAGGGTATTTTTTTAT
Source organism: Shewanella sp. SG44-6 (assembly GCF_014164185.1). Taxonomy (NCBI): domain Bacteria; kingdom Pseudomonadati; phylum Pseudomonadota; class Gammaproteobacteria; order Alteromonadales; family Shewanellaceae; genus Shewanella; species Shewanella sp. SG44-6. Next base: position 24,789 of record NZ_JACJER010000039.1, read on the forward strand.
CTATGATGATGCGGGGATGAATATTTTTCATCCGACTATGCCTGAACTTGAAGGCCAAAACAAAATTGACATGGCCGATCCCAATGGCACTAAAATTATTGTTGGGCTATTAGATGCCGCTAAATCCGGGAGCGGTAATTTTTCTTATTATTACAAAAAGCCTGGTAGAGAACAGTTAGTTGAAAAACTCGGTTTCGCGGTAATGGTCCCCAATACCCATTGGATGTTAGGCTCTGGCGCTTACATTGATGATATTGAAGAGTCTATTGCGGCTTATGAAACCTATAAAACTGAAGAGATGAATCAAAAAGCATTCTTATTTTTATTAATTGCTTTGGGTTTAACAGGGATAACTGCTTTTGCTGTAGTCATTATGGCCCATAGAATGGTGGTGCCTATCCAAAATATGGCTAGCTCATTAAATGATATCGCCAAAGGTGAGGGTGATTTAACTAAACGTCTTGAGATAACAAGCATTGATGAGATCGGCCAGTTAGGCAGTGCTTTTAACCTGTTCATTGACAAGTTACAGAATATTATTGGTGATGTAGCGGGGGCGACTGATAGGGTTAAACATGCAGCGCAAAGCATTAGTGGTCAAACAGTGTCAATGACTGAGCAGCTTTATAATCATAACAATGAAATTGATCAGGTTGTGACCGCGATTACTGAAATGTCTGCGACCGCTCATGATGTGGCTCATAATACTAATATGGTCGCTGAAGCAACACATGCGGCTTCTGATAACGTCGGAAAAGCGCAAGACTGTGTCGATACATCATTAACTGAAGTGTCTAATTTGATGACCCAAATTGACAATGCCGCCGCCAATGTGAAGTCATTAAGTGAGCAGTCGAAAAAGATTAACTCAGTGCTGAGCGTGATCGGTGGAATTGCAGAGCAAACCAATTTACTGGCACTTAATGCGGCCATTGAAGCTGCCCGAGCTGGCGAGCAAGGTCGAGGCTTTGCTGTGGTTGCTGATGAAGTCAGAAATTTAGCCAGTCGCACTCAAACCAGTACCGTCGAAATTAATGAAATGCTGTCTGAACTGCATAAGTTAGTCACCAAAGCGGTACAAGCCATGGAACAGAGCCAATCCAGTTGTTTAAGTTCAGTTGAGTCTTCTAGGGCCATTTCTGAAAGTTTAGGCGCTGTTACCTCATCAGTGACCAGCATTAATGACATGAGTACTCAAATAGCTACAGCAGCTACCGAACAAAGCTCAGTAACCGAAGAAATTAATCGTAATATTAATTCAGTGCAAGAGATTGTGAATACGCTATTAGCAGCCAGTCAAGATGCTTCTGATATGAGCAAAACGGTGGCTAATGAAGGCTCGACGCTTTCTAAGTTAGTCGGTCAATTTAAAATATAATAGTGACTGTTATTGGGTTGGAAAATGAACCTTAAGGGTTCATTTTTTTTCGTCATAATCTGAAGTGTTTTTTCACTATTATGGGTATTTTTTAGCATTATCAGTCAGCAATTCCTAGGCTTAATTCTTAACCGAATCCTTATTCAATCTTTTGTGGAAGTTGTTATACAACAATATGGTGTACATTTAGTCGTTACACTCACGGTTATGGTTTTTCTGATATTGATTCAGTGAAATATATTCGTCATTTGTTTATTAATAATCATCCTTCCGGTCTAGGTTTAGCGCCTATCATGAGGTAAAATGCGCCGTTGCACCTTTTGTTAACTGCTAAATTTAAGTTGAATATTCATGTTTGAAGTTAATCCGGTAAAATTCAAAATTAAAGAGCTCGCTGAACGTACTGAGCTACTTCGGGGGTATCTTTGACTACGCTGCCAAAAGTGAGCGCTTAGAAGAAGTCAGTCGCGAGCTAGAAAGCCCAGAAGTGTGGAATGAGCCTGAACGTGCGCAAGCATTAGGTAAAGAGCGCGCTGCGTTGGTTGTCGTGGTCAAAACCATTGATGATATGGACTCCGGTCTTGAAGATATCGAAGGGTTACTTGAACTTGCCATTGAAGAAGATGACGAAGAAACCTTTAACGATGCTGCTGCAGAACTTGAGGTGTTAGACACTCGTTTAGCCGATCTCGAATTTCGCCGCATGTTTTCTGGTAAGAGTGATGCGTCAAACTGTTACTTGGATATTCAATCTGGTTCGGGCGGCACTGAAGCCCAAGACTGGGCCAACATGGTGCTGCGCATGTACTTACGCTGGGGCGATGCACATGGTTTTAGCCCCGAGTTAATGGAAGTTACCGACGGTGATGTGGCCGGTATTAAAGGTGCTACGATTAAGTTCACTGGTGAGTATGCTTTTGGATGGATGCGAACTGAAACGGGTGTCCACCGTTTAGTGCGTAAATCACCTTTTGATTCATCTGGCAAACGCCATACTTCTTTTTGCTCTGTTTTCGTTTATCCAGAAATTGATGATGATATTGAGATCGATATTAATCCATCCGATTTACGTATCGACACTTATCGTGCATCAGGCGCGGGTGGTCAACACGTCAACAAAACAGATTCTGCGATACGTATTACGCATTTGCCAACCAACACTGTGGTGCAATGTCAAAACGATCGCTCGCAACATAAAAACCGCGATTCTGCCTTTAAACAGTTAAAGGCGAAGTTGTATGAGTTAGAAATGCATAAACAAAATGCCGATAAGCAAGCTGCTGAAGATGCAAAATCAGACATCGGTTGGGGCAGTCAAATTCGTTCTTATGTATTAGACGACGCCCGTATTAAAGATTTACGTACAGGGATTGAGAACCGCAACACTCAATCAGTGCTGGATGGTGATTTAGATAAGTTTATTGAAGCCAGCCTAAAATCAGGACTTTAATTAAATTAACTTTTTCCGCCATGTAAGTGTGGCGAGTAAACGCGAGAATATAACATGACTGAACACGTACAAGATGAAAACAAACTGATTGCTGAACGTCGCGCTAAATTAGAGCACATCCGCACCAGTTGTCCTGCTAATGCGCATCCAAATACATGGCAACGTAGCCATAAAGCGGCTGAGTTACAGGCGCAATTTGGTGAGCAGACCAAAGAAGCGTTAGAAGAACTCGCTTTTCAAACCAGCATTGCAGGCCGTGTTATGGCTAAGCGTGGTCCATTTTTAGTGATTCAAGACGTGTCTGGTCGTATTCAAGCTTATGCTGGTAAGCCAGTCCAAGGCGATTTAAAAGAGCGTTATCAAGGTTTAGACATCGGTGATATTGTTGGTGTTAAAGGTCAGCTGCATTTATCTGGCAAGGGCGACTTGTACGTTAATATGGAAGAGTATCAATTACTGACCAAAGCATTGCGTCCGTTACCTGAGAAATTCCACGGTTTAACCGACCAAGAAACTCGCTACCGCCAGCGCTATGTTGACTTGATCGTTAACGAAGACTCGCGCAACGCGTTCATTATGCGCTCTAAAGTGGTTTCTGCCATTCGTAACTTCATGATCAAAAAAGAGTTCATGGAAGTTGAAACCCCAATGATGCACGTTATTCCTGGTGGTGCTTCTGCACGTCCATTTGTGACTCATCACAATGCATTAGACATGGCCATGTACTTGCGTATTGCGCCAGAACTATACCTTAAGCGTTTAGTGGTCGGTGGTTTTGAGCGCGTATTCGAAATTAACCGTAACTTCCGTAACGAAGGTTTGTCACCACGTCATAACCCAGAATTCACTATGATGGAATTCTATATGGCGTATGCTGATTACAAAGACTTAATGGACTTAACTGAAGAAATGCTCAGTTCAATCGCCATTGAGTTAACGGGTAGTGCGCAAATGCCATACGGCGAGCACACAGTAGATTTTGGTGGCCCCTATGCACGTTTAAGCATGTTAGAAGCTATTCAAAAGTACAACCCTGACAATGCGACTATTCAAGCGATGACTTACGAGCAAGTGAAAGACGTAGAGTTTATGCGCGACTTAGCATCGAGCCTAGGCATCAAGCTAGAGAAATTCTGGACCTGTGGTCAGTTATTAGAAGAGATTTTCGGTGAAACCGCTGAAACTAAGCTGATGCAACCAACGTTCATTACTGGTTACCCTGCGGATATTTCGCCTTTAGCACGCCGTAATGATAACAATGACTTCATCACCGACCGTTTTGAATTTTTCATTGGTGGCCGCGAAGTGGCAAACGGCTTTAGCGAGCTGAACGATGCTGAAGATCAAGACAACCGCTTTAAAGCGCAAGTTGATGCTAAAGATGCAGGCGATGACGAAGCAATGTTCTATGACGCTGACTACATCACCGCACTTGAGCACGGTTTACCGCCAACAGCGGGTCAAGGTATTGGTATCGATCGTTTAGTGATGCTATTCACTAACACTCATACTATCCGCGACGTGATTTTATTCCCAGCGATGCGCCCACAAGCGTAATTGTACTTGTCGGCTAGCCGTCGAGTTAGTCGCCTAACAATAAAAAAGTAAAAACCAGCCAATAGGCTGGTTTTTGTTTTATCACTTACAGAATAAGCACACTAGCTGAGGTATTTATTTAAGCGTTTTATATGGACTAAAAATGCGCATTAACCATTTGGTAGGTCTTATAGCCGCCGCTGAGATTGCGTACTTTAAAACCATGCTGGACTAGCATGCAATAGGCAACGTGCCCGCGTAAACCGACTTGGCAGAACACCAGTAATTCTTTGTCTTTTGGGAGCTCATTGAGTCGATCTCGAAGTTCTGGTAGCGGAATATTTATCGCTCCCTCAATTGCGCCCACCGCAGTTAATTCACCAGGATTTCGCACATCGACAATCATTTGTGTTGCAGTCAAGTGATGTAGATCTTGAACATGACAAACAGCTTCATCACCCAATAATACATTGGCAGCGACCATGCCTGCTTGGTTAACCACATCTCGTGCAGAACCAAAAGGAGGCGCGTAAGTCAGCTCAAGGTCGGCTAAATCATACACTGTCATGCCCGCACGTTGTGCCACGGCCAATACGTCTATACGCTTATCCACGCCATCAATTCCAGCGGCCTGAGCGCCTAAAATACGGCCAGAATCAGGACAAAATAATAATTTTAAGGTAATAGGATGCGCCCCTGGATAATAACTGGCATGACTGGCAGTGTGCACATAGATTTTTTCATAAGGAATAGCTTGCTTGAGTAAACTTTTTTCATTTAATCCAGTAGAGGATATGGCCATATCAAAAAGCTTACAGATAGCTGTGCCTTGAGTCGCACGATATACTTTCTTCCCCCCGAGCATGTTATCTGCGGCTAATCTGCCTTGGCGGTTTGCTGGCCCTGCAAGTGGGATCAGTGTCGGCTTACCAGTCACAAAATCAGCTGTTTCGATAGCATCACCAACAGCATAAATATCAGCATCAGAGGTTTGCATCCCAGCATCAACCGCAATACCACCCAGCGGCCCCAATACTAAACCGCACTCAGAGGCCAAGCGAGTTTCTGGTTTTACACCAATGGCGAGAATGACTAAATCTGTTGCTAAGCTATTGTTATCTGTTAAGTCTAATGTCAAATGGTAATGGGGAGAGAGAGGTTTATCGTAGTCATCAGTATTATCGGCTTCAGAGAGTTTTATAGGGCAATCATTGACAGCGGCCAAGCCTGTTTTTAAGCGTAAATCAACCCCGTTATCAACAAGCTTTTGGTGCAGCATATTGGCCATTTCAATATCTACTGGCCCCATTACCTGGTCAGCAAGTTCGAGCAAGCTCACTTCTAATCCGAGATGGCGTAACGCTTCTACCATTTCTAAACCAATAAAACCTCCTCCCACCACAGTTGCGTGTTTAGGTTTATGCAGTAAAAGGGTAGACAACACTTTATCCATATCAGAAATATTACGTAGGCTATGAACAAAATGATGATTAATGCCACTGATTGGAGGCTTAATGGGGGATGCACCTGGACTGAGTAATAGTTTATCGTAAGACTCTAGATATGTTTCATTAGTAATAAGGTTACGTACGTTAAGTTGCTTTGCGTGTCTATCGATAGCAATTACTTCGTTAAATACACGCACATCAATATTGAAACGTGACTTGAAGCTTTCTGGTGTTTGCAGTAATAGTGAGTCGCGCGATTCGATTTCGCCGCTTATATGGTATGGCAAACCGCAGTTGGCAAATGAAACAAACTCGCCACGCTCTAGCATGATGATTTCAGCCGTTTCAGATACCCGTCTTGCTCTTGCTGCTGCAGATGCACCACCGGCAACACCACCAATAATGACTATTTTAGTCATAGCTGTCTCCAAGAAAAAATTGATTAATAATGAAGTGACTATTTATTAGGTTTTCTGTTTATCTGATTTTTTGTCAAGTGCATGTTGGCAATTAAAGCAATAACCATACATATTGAGGCTATGGTGATGAATACTCATACCGTGATGCTCTGCCGCTAACCCTAAGCGCAGCTCAATCAAGGGATCGATAAAATCAATTAACTTACCACAAGTTAAGCAAAGTAAATGATCATGGCGGGGCTTATTATTGAGTTCATAAACGGCACTTTCAGATTCAAATTGTCGTCTAACAACGAGGCCAGCCCGCTCAAAATGGGTCAGAATTCGATATATAGAATTAAGGCCAATTGCTTCTCCCCGAGCATTTAACCCCTGATAGATATTTTCTACTGTGAAATGCTGCTCATCGACTTGAGTTAAAAACTCAAGTAACTTACATCTTTGTGTGGTTATTTTGAGGCCAGAGTCTTTTAATACTGCTTGCATTAGACTTACCTAAACACGCCAATGCGTGTTACCAGTGTTTACTATTTAGTTGATATATTTGTCATCAACGCTTTGCCATAAATAAGGCTATCAACCACTTTATATCGAGCTCCTTTCACTAAGTTAGCCAAGGTTTGGCGGGATATTCCCATCGACTTAGCGGCTTCTTGCTGCTGCATTCCTAGCAAGTCAACTAAGCGCAAAGCTTCAATTTCATCTTCTGCAAGTGGAACCTGCTCTAATTGCACCATAGGAATACCATTAGGCTTAAAGCAAATATTGGCTAATTGACCACATATGGTTCGGGGGATTTTGGGTCTTGCCATTTAGCACCTCATTTATAGCATATGCTATATATACTAAGTTTAGTTTGTACATGCAAGATTATTGTTTATGTCGATTTAACATATAAACAGATCTTTGAACTCACCAGCAAAATTTAATTTTATACGAGGTTTATTGCATCATAGTGCTAGCCAAAATAACTACAATATTGCTACTTATGATTGCTAATTCCAAGTCAATACTCACTCATAAACTCCAGGTTTCAAGCGCGCCGTCTGAGCTTAGGGTTAATAATTTTCCATTGGTTTGTAGCACCATTGAAAATACGGTTGTACCAGCGTTATAAGCGGTAATGTCCCAATGAGAAAGCTCTTTTCCTGAGTCGGCATCCCAATAGATAACACTTTGTTTTGAGGTTGCGGTAATTAGGTTTTTACCATGGTTAATGAATAACGCCTGTCGAAAATAGCGGTAACGTTCAAGGTAATCAAGTTGGCTAATGGGTTGCGTGGTTTGAGTATCGATAATGACATTATTATCGAGGGCATCAGCAATGAACAAGCGTCGATTGGCTTCGTCAAAACTCACGCTAGTAATTTGCTGCGGGCGAGAAAAGCTGCTTATTAATTCACCGCTATACGTGGCCCAAATGTGTGCATCGCCATCAATCCCAGTCGATAGGACTTGTTGTTCAAAATTGGATAGCTCAACATGATTAACGGCAGCGCTATGTTGTTTAAATAATGACATTGTCATGCTGCTCCTTTGGATCACAGTAATTGAGCCATCATTCATCCCCACCAAAATAGTACTGCCTGTTTGGCTCAGAGCAAGGCTCGAAATACTGGCATCAGGATTGAAACCCTGAGCGAACCAACGTATGTCTAACTTTCCTGTGTTAAGGTTAAAAATAGATATTTGGTGTTTACTGGCCGTCGCAAGGTAATGTTTATTCGCTGACAACGCCACGAGGTAATTGGTTTCATCAAAGTCATCGTCAGACCATTGCTGCAATAATTTGCCAGTCGCAACTTGCCATATCGATAATGTACGGCTTCTGCTTAATGTCACTGCTATGCTGGCATCGCTTGATAGTACGCCATCAATGAGCGTCTCATTAACCAGTCGCTGCAGATGATCAGGCGTTTTCATTACCACCATTTTGTCGCAGCCTGAAATCGCTATTATCGCCATGATACTGGCGATAATAAGGCATGTATTAAGCAGGAATTTTGATCCGATATTAGTTAACAATGTCATCTCTTTATAAAAAACGTCCTTTTAACATAATAGCATAGCGACATATTCCTAGATCTATTCGTCAACATAGGCTGATTTTTTGATATAGAAAAGTCTGCGTTCAAATTATGCATCTATTAAGAAAATCCGAATTCAGGCACAATAACAGCTAACAATATGTTATTTAAGCCAAGGAACCCACATGACGCAAATTACCTTAACCGCTCCCGATGATTGGCATCTTCATTTTCGAGATGGGGACATGTTAGGTGAGACGGTTCCGGCTACAGCTAGATTATTTAAACGCGCCATTGTGATGCCGAATTTAGTTCCACCAGTGACGACAGCTGCTATGGCTATGGCTTATAAGGAGCGTATCTTAGCCGCTCGTCCAAGTGGAAGTGACTTTAAGCCATTAATGACGCTATTTTTAACCAATAATACCAGCGCTCAAGACATTATTGATGCGAAAGCGGCAGGTGTTGTAGCTTGCAAATTATACCCTGCTGGGGCGACAACCAACTCCGATGCCGCAGTTAAAGCATTAGATGAGTTATTCCCAATATTTGAGGTGATGGCACAGCAAGGTATGTTATTACTGGTGCATGGCGAAGTGACCGAATCGCATATTGATATTTTTGATCGTGAAAAGTTATTTATCGATCGCTACTTATCGCGTATTGTCGAAGCTATTCCTAGCCTTAAAGTCGTGTTTGAGCATATCACCACAAAAGAGGCGGCTGAATTTGTTGCTGGTGCTTCTGCTAATGTTGCCGCAACCATTACACCACAGCATTTATTGTTAAACCGTAACGATATGTTAGTAGGTGGTATTCGTCCGCATAACTTTTGTTTACCCGTATTAAAACGCAACATTCACCAGCATGCTTTGCAAGCTGCGGTAGCGTCAGGGTCAAGTAAGTTCTTTTTAGGCACCGATTCAGCACCACATGAAAAACACCGCAAAGAGTCTGCTTGTGGCTGCGCAGGCTGTTACAGTGCCTGGAGTGCGTTAGAACTATATGCTCAAGTATTTGATAACTTGGGTGTCTTAGATAAGCTCGAAGGTTTTGCCAGCTTACATGGCGCAGACTTTTATGGTTTGCCACGTAATACAGGTACCGTAACGTTAGTCAAACAAGAATGGACAGTACCAGAAGAGATTATTTTACCTAACGGTAGCCCTATCGTGCCATTTTTTGCTGGCCAAACGGTCAATTGGAAAGTGAAAACCGCTTAATTTAATCACTAAGCTAGCCAGATAATTAACGCAGCATGCTGTTTATTATCGTGAGTAATTAAGTGGAAATAGCTTAATTGTCGAATCGAATTATTAATGCCTGTCAGCGAGCTGACAGGCATTTTTGATTTTTGCATGATTAAACATGTTATTGATCAGCTGATTTTACCTGTGTTTGTAGCAGTTCCTCAAATTCAGCTCTAGGTAATGGCTTACTGAATAAGTAGCCCTGACCATAATCACATTTTAATGAACGTAGCAGATGATACTGTTCTTCAGTTTCTATACCTTCAGCAACAACCTTTAAGTTAAGTCCATGTCCCATGGCGATCGCTGCCCCGACAAGTTCCAGATCGCCAGGATCAACGGTAATATCATTAATAAAGCTTTTATCTACTTTTAAGGTGTCAAACGGATAACTACGCAGATAACTGAGTGACGAATATCCAGTACCAAAATCATCCATCGAGATGCTGACACCAATATCATTTATGCTGGTTAAGTTACTATTGATAATCGGGTCACCATTAAGTAATACCCCTTCGGTGATTTCAAGTTCTACACAACTGACGTGGATCTGGTGTTTCTCAAGCTGCATTTTAAGCATATCAATAAAGGTATTTTCCCTAAATTGCTTAGGGGAAACATTGATAGCAATTTTAAATTGAGGCTGAAACTGTTGCTGCCATTTTTTCGTGGCATTAAATGCAATATCAATAACATATTGACCGATAGGGATGATCAGTCCGGTTTGTTCCGCAATAGGAATGAATTCATCTGGTGTTACTTGGCCGAGTAATGCATTTTTCCAGCGTAAAAGCGCCTCAGCACCAATAATTTTACGACTTTTTATTTCTACAAGTGGCTGAAAGTAAACCTCGAATTCTTTTCGTTTTAGAGCATTACGTAATTGCTCTTCAACTCTTAGACGTCGATTTATATCCTGGTCCATTTGGTGGGTATAGAAATTATAGGTATTTCTACCACGGTCCTTTGAATAATACATGGCAGAATCTGCCTGTCTAAGTAGCTCTTTAGGGTCTTCGCTGTTATGCGGATAAAGAGCTATACCAATACTGACCGTAGACACTAACTCACGATTGTTGAGCACAAAAGGTTGGTAAAATCGTTTGAGCATTTTAGTGGCAATAACTTCAACTTCAGCGGGCGAGTTAATATTGCCCAATATAATGATAAACTCATCGCCGCCTAACCTACCTACGAGATCATTATTTGATATCGTGTTTTTTAATCGAGCAGCGGCTTGGACTAATAGTTCATCACCAATAGAGTGGCCCAAGGAATCATTCACTTTTTTAAAATCGTCTAAATCTAAAAATAATACCGCGACATTATTTTGGCTTCGAAACGCATCTTTGAGCATTTGCGATAATCTCTCGAGTGAGAGTAGTCTGTTGGGCAAGCCTGTTAAGCTATCGTAGTGAGCCTGTTGAATTATTCGCTCTTCTTGCAGCTTATATTGAGTCACATCCTGTTTTAGAGCTAAGTAATGTTTAGCGACGCCAACGTTATCAAAAATAGGTGCGATATGTGCGTGTTCCCAAAAAATATCGCCATTTTTCTTTTTATTTTGTAGTTCACCTTGCCACGCATCCCCTCTAGAAATGGTATCCCATAATTCCTTATAAAGTGACTTAGGGGTTAATCCTGACTTCAATATACTGGCATCCTGACCAATAACGTCACTGGCGCTATAGCCTGAAATCCTTTCAAATGCACTATTAACATATTCAATTTTGCTGTCGATATTAGTTAATATCATTGATATGGGGCTTTGTTCTATTGCTTGTGACAAAGTGAGAGCTTGTTCTTCTGCCTTTTTTTGAGCGCTTAAATCGATATCGATGCAGTACATTTCTGCTTCGTTGTCGGCATTGTTCATTAATGCATGAGATGAATAAACGGCAACATTGCTGCCATCAGCATGCCTTAGAAGTAACTCTTCCGCTGGGATCGGGATACCATCATTTATCCACGCATTAACATTATTTATCACATGCTCCCGATATGGCAGAGGAATAATGAGATCTTCTAGTTTTTTACCCATGGCCTGTTCTTTGGTATAGCCATACAGTTTTTCACTGGCATGATTCCAAAAAATGACCGAGCGATCTTTATCATAACCTTGGACGGATATTGCGGGGATTTTTTCAAAAATTTGTCTGAATTTAGATTCACTGCGTAATAGCTTTTGTTCGGCATTAATACGTTCTGATATGTCTCTAACAAAACAGAAAAACATTCCTTCATCACTATCCCAAAAGCTAATATTCACCTCAACATGAAATAAATGGCCTTGTTTATGTCGATGAAGCGAAGTGAAGTGTAAACGTTTTTTTCGCTTAGCTCTGTCGATATTTTCATCAGAAAATTGATGCTGGTTACTGGTTTCAATTTGGTTAATAGGCATGTTTATTAGCTCTTTCATGCTGTAACCGGTCATATTTACAAAGCTTTGATTTGCTTCGATGATATTGCCTTCAAGTGAGGTGATTAAAAAGCCATCTTGGGCAGTACTAATAATGTTGCGGTAAGTTGTTTCACTGCGACGTAATTGTTTTTCAATGTGTTTTCGATAGGCGAGATCTCGTCCAACACCAACAATGCCGTTAATGTGTCCTAATGAGTCTGTAAAAGGTGTTTTCTGGGTGCTAAATATATGTGCAATACCATCAGATGTTGTAATCCATTCTTCATTTCTCCATGGTTGTTTTTTCTGTAAAACAAAACGGTCTGCTTCGATAAACTTATTTGTTTGTTGCTCATCAAAGAGGTCACTATCTTTATGATATTTAATTTGTTCAGGTTTGAGTTGTAATAGCTCAGCAAATGCTTTATTACAGCCTAAATAGATCCCATCGATCGATTTATAAAAAATAATATCGGGAATGCCATCAATGATACTTTGTAATAGGTTTTTTTCGGTTTCAAGAAGGGATTTATTATGCTGCAGTTCTTGTGCTAATTGCTGTCTTTGCTGATGCTGTTTTAACAGTAATCCCAATAGCATGGAGCCACAGGTATACACTGTCAGTATGGTAGGGCTGATAGTAAGGATGATGTCGTATTTATCTGCAACAGGTATTAATAATACATTGAGTAACGCGGCTAATTCTACTACCAGGCTCATTAGTAGTAAGTTTTTCCAGTTTATCTGCTTGTTTGATGATTGAATCCAGTATCGCCAACCTAAGC